>NZ_FMYP01000025.1 GCF_900096565.1 Williamwhitmania taraxaci | reverse complement strand
AATGAGAGGCGTGTCAACGAAGTATCTACAGAACTATTCGAATTGGTTTGTCGCGGTAGAAAGGGCAAAGAAGGAGAAATCCTCACCGGAAAAGGTAGGCCGGCAGCTGTTGAAACGCTACCAAGCATGGGATCTATTTACAAACATTGAAGCGCATTACAAGAGTTTCATACAAGCCTACTCAGAGCGCACCTACCGATGTCCAGTGAAACGGTCGTGGAAGTCGCAAAATTGGAATAGTGGAGTAATTCAGGTTAGTGCAGCATTTTAATGCTAACAAAATATTATCAACAACATTTTTTTAGATTACAGCCAATGATTTTTATACTTTTGGCTAAATATTAGTAATTGCGGGAATATACATATCATATGCTTAATCGAATTGTGGCCATAGCCATAACAATAACCTCCTTTACGTTAAATGCATTTTCGGCAGAATCGCTATTCGATAAAACAAAAATGACGGAGTGCTTCAACTTAATCTACAACTATAATCTTCAGGCAGCTGATAGCCTAGCCACTGTCGAATATAATGCCAACTCACACGAACGCTTTATTATCGACATAAACATCCAATGGTACAACATTCTCAGCAACGTGAATAAAGTTGAAAACTACAATAAGATTACATCAACCTTTATTGCCCTTGTAAGGAGATCCGAAAAAGCAAAACTACAATCGCAAAAAGATATTTTTCTGCTACTCTATTCCGGAATTTTTAAGTTAAGGTGCGATGCTTACTTCGACGAAAAATTTAAAGCACTGGACACATACTTTAAACTCCTACCTAACATAAAATACGTAATTAAGCACTCCAATGATTGTGAGGAATACAAACTTCTCGCGGGAATGTATAACTATGCCTTTGGCTCCATAAAGCAACAACATCCGCTACTGGCTAAATCGCTAATATTCTTCCCGAAAGCGGATATGACATTAGGCCAGACTCAACTAAATCAATGCCTCAAATCCGATTTTCCTGTTGTGAAAACTGAAGCGAGTTACTTCCTCTACAAGGTGCGGTCGGAAATCAATAAAGATTATACCCACTCAGAATACCTCATTGTCTTACTCCATAATCAATACAAGGAAAATCCGCTTTATGCAATTGAACTTTTAAAAACTTCCACACTACTCAAGTCAAAAGGAATAACAAAGAAAGAAGTTGATACACTTATTGCCGGATCAAGAGCCCTCTCGACGGACCAAAAGAACCATTTTCTAAAAACTATTGAAACTATCTAGCATTCTTCACTAGTAAATTAGTAAATAAATTTGCTGTTATCGAAAAAACGTTTAATTTTGATAACGTTTTGCCTAACCAATTAAATTTAATTAAATGAAAAAGTTTTTAGTTGCTTTTGCATTCCTAGTTGGAACTGCAGCCACATCGATGGCAAACACCTCTAACTACTATGCAGACAATGCAGCAGTAGATCAAGTATTCCAAAATGCTGCTGAGGTTTCTCTTTCTGCTTATGACTTTAATGCAATGAAAACTGAAAACAACACGACTACTGTTTCTTCTGAGAAGAACGCAGTTGTTGCTTGGGCTCTTTGCTGGGTTGTTGGTGGTTTTGGTATTCACCGTCACTACCTAGGAACTTCTGGTAGCATGTGGGCACTTTATACCTTCACCGGTTGTGGTATTTTCGGTATTATACCAACTGTTGACTGGTTTGTTCTTCTTATTGACGGTGTTGTTAACAAAAACATCGATAAGTATGTTGACAACGAAAAATTCTTTATGTGGGCTTAATCAACCCATATAGTATAAGGAAGGCTATCCGCAAGGATAGCCTTTTTTTTTTCGTTAATTCGTTTGTTGATAGTAATGCCCATAACTCGCCGCCAACGCAATACTAATTCTATTCTGGTTTTATAACCGCAGTAATGGTTTCGATGTGGAACACTCGTCAGCAAAAATGGTTTCGGCTGCGCAACCTACTGAACTCATACAATCGCCTGTATTTCAATGATATTACTAAGCCTGATTTCATCGAACTGACGTTATATTACTCCATCAAAGAAGATTTTGCTTGCTTATTAAAATGCTTTGCTCGTTCATAGTTGGTTCTTTCAACTAGAAAATCAGCGCGCTTTCTACCTCCAAGGTAAAATTTTTCGAGCAAAATTCCGCCAGTAAAATAACCAGTTAGGTAGTAGCCATAGTATATCTCATAAACTCCAAATCCAAACGCAGCAGCATTCATAACAAAATTAAGAACACCTTCGGCTGGTTCCCCTCCGTATGCTATACCAGCCCCAGGTAAAAAGCTAAGCCAAAAGGCGGTATTTTTACTCTTAAGCCTTGGTGTGTTGGAATCGGAGTAAAGAATCATTATCCGATTTTTGGCAGCAACACTATCGTTACCAAAAACGCCAGACGAGGCATTTGCCAAAAGCATTGCTTTAGCGTCACCCCATTTTTGCTGCTCATTTAAAATTAGTGCACACAAAAGGACACTACCCACAGGAAGTTTACCCTGAAACATATCCTCCAAAACCCTGATTTCGCCTTCTGCCTGCGCAAACCGTCCATTGAGATAGTAGTTCAAGGCCCGCTCAAAAACAACTTTCTTTCGGACGGAATCAGTCACAAAAAAGAGCGGTATACGATCGAGGGTAGCGGAAGCACGCTCATACTCTCCTGCCCACCGAAGACAAAGAGCCTTCTGCATCAATAGTTCGTTCTTATTATTCGAATCGCTTAAGAAACAGAGCCGCTCATATTCAAGGGCTGCGTCAAGGTAACGGCCCTCCTTTACAAGGCTATCGGCGCTAGGCCTATCTATCGAAAAAGTTGCGAAGGGGAATGTGAAGATGAAACAGCACGCGATAATTAACTTTTTCATAGAACTCCTCTCTATATGCATTTACACTATATACACTTCCGTAAATATTTCCAACATAAGCAAGTGAAAACAGGCTACCCGCAACAATAGTTCCGGGGTGTTCGATTCCACGCTTAGTGAAATTCTCATAGGTTAAGGCTCCGAGAATGCTCACCGTTAAGAAAGCAGAAATCCCACCTCCTGTCTTTTTTGCATAAATTTTTCCAAGGCCGGGCACTGCTGCCGAAAGTAAACCTGCTACCAACGGTGATTTCCTTTTGAACGACCTGCAATCAGCACCAAGCCCCTTCAACTCTGTTTCATTTTCACTAAAGCAATAGTTAGTGAAGGTGAAATGAGAACTATTTGTTTCGAACTCTCTCCATTGATGCTCAAGAAGGTTAATTCCTGCCAACTGAATTCGTTTCAGCTCCGCGAGAGAGGTGTCCGAATCCGGAATCTGATATAATACAGACTTCGACTCTGAAAAACGTTTCTGGTAGGTGAGATTATAGGCTCCAAAGAATAGGCTTTTGTAGTATTTATCGGACCTAGGTGAGACTTTCAATAAAAAGATTGACGAACTATCCAACATCTTCAGATTGTAAAAGGCCCAACCTCGGAGATAGTTCCACTGATCAACATTGCTAGTATCAGTGCGATTTGTTTGTCTAAATAATTGCAAAGCATCATCATACATGCCGTTACCAACTAAGTATTCAGCAAATTCAATGTCGCTATGTGTGGCGGTAGTATCTTGCCCAAATGTTTTTCCTGCAATCAAAAACAGAAGGCACACAAAAAAAATGCGCATTTATTATAGTGTATTACTTGTGATTAAACCGATAGTAGTTGACTGTTTCCAGTTTTTTTCCGGTTTTTGGATCAACTTGAATCAGCCGAATATCTGTGGCAGAGATCCGATTGCAGCGCATAAGGCGGTCGATAGTGGAGAGAAAGGCCTTTAATGGATTTACCTCATGGAAAAGATGCCGGCTATACTCCGAACAAGAAGGGCCGTATAGGCAGCTGGCTGAGATTTGCGGTGAAAGAAACCTCTGGTATGCATACATCCATGGGCCAAAAGTGATATTCAGCAAAGGCTGCTGATTTGAAAACCCAAAAGGTACGATATGCCGTTCCAATTTATGATCAACGAAATTTGTTTGAGCCACAACCTGCTTTGCATGCATGTCAAAATCGTACTGAGCAAAAAGCGGAGCAGATATCAGAACCAGAATCACACCCAAGATTATCAACTTAATACGCACCATTACTTTACTACTTTAGCATTTGCTGGGATTTTAAAATCGAGCAAAGAACG
Organism: Williamwhitmania taraxaci; assembly: GCF_900096565.1. NCBI lineage: Bacteria > Pseudomonadati > Bacteroidota > Bacteroidia > Bacteroidales > Williamwhitmaniaceae > Williamwhitmania > Williamwhitmania taraxaci. The sequence continues at coordinate 44,779 of NZ_FMYP01000025.1, read as the reverse complement.
GCTTGCGTTTTTTCCGGTTTTTACCTCGAGATAGTCCTTGCGGCTCACAATTGAATCCGTTGGAGAGAGATAAACATACTCGGTAATTCGAGTTGGAATCATTACATTATCAACAGCCTGATAATTCGCGTAAAACGTCTTATTGGTAATACCCTTTTTAGGTCCTAAGTATGCAACGTATATTGGAAGGAAGTTTTCGTAGACCATCTCTACCTCCGAAATTCTTGACTGCATCTCTTCAGGGGCCTTCCAGCGAGTTTCGGTAATTACACCCTTCGAACTTGAACTTATAAGTTGATACCCTATGCTACGAAGCCCTAAGTCCTGCTCGTTCTGAGTAAGAAAGAAATAGAACACATCAGAGTTTGACGAAAAAAGGTTATTTTGGTTAAGGATAACCTGATTTTTAGTAGGATAGTACACCTTGACTTCGCCCTTTTCGTTTACAAACATTATAAACTTATCGGGGCTGGTATAGTTTGCAACCATGCGCCTTTCGGCAGTTGAGTAAGCAACATCGGCCGCCACTGAAATAAGCTTTCCCTTGTGAGCCTTTTTCACTACCAATTTGGCAGAAATAACACCCTGATTAACCTGTCCCTGACCGACAAATGATACAAATAAGAATAGCAATAAAGGAAGTAAGCGCATATACATAGTTGAAATTCCATTTCTTAATACAAAGATGACAATAATTGTTAGGTTTACAAATACAAAAGAGCTGTAAAATGACTACTTCTTCTGACTATTAACGAGATAACTACTGAAAATATTAAGTTGGAAATAAAGTATCAAACCTTCACAGATGAAGTTTTTTGCTATCAAAAATCTCGATTGTTTTGAATATCTTTGCAACAATAACAGGCTAGCTTTGGGTTAGTAGCGAGAAAAGAAAGAGCGGTTGCCTTTTTACCAATTGCATTGAGATACCCAAACGAACACTCCTGTATATTCATTGTAGCGAAATAGACCATTAATGGAAAACATAAGAAATTTCTGCATCATTGCCCATATCGATCATGGGAAGAGCACGCTGGCCGACAGAATGCTCCAGCAAACCAACACGATCACCGACAGGGAAATGCAAAACCAAGTTTTGGACGACATGGACCTCGAACGTGAAAAGGGCATTACCATCAAGAGCCATGCTATTCAAATGGAGTATGACTTTGAAGGAACACCATACCAGTTCAACCTAATTGACACCCCCGGCCACGTAGACTTCTCCTATGAAGTTTCCCGAGCCATCGCATCCTGCGAAGGGGCATTACTTGTTGTTGATGCCACTCAAGGTATTCAGGCTCAAACCATTTCCAACCTCTATCTTGCCGTTAATCACGACTTGGATATTATTCCAATCATCAACAAGATAGATATGGATGCCGCCATGGTGGACGACGTTAAGGACCAGATTGTGGATCTACTTGGCTGTAAACGCGACGAGATTATTTGCGTTAGTGCCCGCACCGGCTTTGGTGTAGATCTCGTATTAGAGTCCATTATTACCCGAATAAAACCACCATCAGGCGATTCCAACGCGCCCTTACAAGCGCTGGTATTTGACTCGGTATTCAACTCTTTTCGTGGAATCATCGCCTACTTTAGGGTTTTCAACGGAACGCTAAAGAGTGGAGATAAAGTAAAGTTTTTCAATACCGGAAAGACTTACTATGCCGAAGAAATTGGCTACATGAAGATGAAGTTGATGCCCAAGCAGGAAATAAAAGCGGGGGAAGTAGGCTACATTATTTCCGGTATGAAGAATGCAGTGGATGTGAAGGTTGGTGATACTCTTACCAATTTTGAGAACCCATGCAAGACCTCAATTGCTGGATTTGAAGATGTTAAACCGATGGTTTTTGCAGGCATTTACCCGGTTGATAACGATGCTTACGAGGATCTGCGGGCTTCGATGGAAAAACTCCAACTTAACGATGCCTCCCTCACCTTTGAACCGGAATCGTCGCTTGCGCTTGGATTTGGATTCCGCTGCGGATTCCTAGGTCTGTTGCACATGGAGATTGTGCAGGAAAGACTCTTCCGTGAATTCAACATGGACGTGATCACCACCGTTCCCAACGTTTCCTTTAAAGTATATACTACAAAGAAAGAGATCATCGATGTGCATAACCCTAGCGGGTTACCAGCGGCAACCCTGATCGACTATATCGACGAGCCAATTATTCAGGCACAGGTAATTACGAAGAGCGAATACCTTGGCCAAGTAATGAAACTATGCATCGACAAGCGGGGTATTCTAAAGAGTCAGATTTTCCTCACCTCCGACAGGGTGGAGCTCACCTTTACCATGCCACTCAGCGATATTGTTATCGATTTCTACGATAAACTCAAATCCATATCACGTGGCTATGCCTCATTTGATTACTTCCTTAATGGCTACCAAAGAGCCGACCTAGTAAAGCTCGACATCCTCTTAAACGGAGAAATGGTTGACGCGCTTTCGTCGCTCATTCACCGCGACTATGCCTACAATTTTGGACGAAAAATGTGCGAAAAGTTGCAGGAACTTATTCCACGCCAGCAGTTCGACATTGCGATTCAAGCAGCTATTGGTGCGAAGATTATCGCTCGTGAAACGGTAAAGGCGGTTAGAAAAGATGTTACAGCAAAATGCTACGGCGGAGATATTTCGCGGAAGCGCAAGTTGTTGGAAAAGCAGAAGAAGGGCAAACGAAGAATGCGTCAGGTAGGAAATGTAGAGGTACCGCAAGAGGCCTTCCTCGCAATTCTTAAACTGGATTGAGATATGAAAAACAGCGGGCTAATCCCCGCTGATTTTATTTTGTAGTATGCTGAAAAAAATTAAGCGATACTTCCTATTAAAGCGCCTTGGCTTTCTTGGTGACCAGTTGGGTATTGCCCATCGTTACCATGCGGAAGGATCGGGATGGAGCAATCATCTCAACAAAACTGGCGAAGCAATTACATCCTGCCTAAAGGGAAAGGACAATTGCACAATAGTAATCGTTGGCTCGGGTTGGCTGCTCGATATTCCGTTGAAAAAAATTCTCTCCCTTACACACCATGTATATCTGGTAGATATTAATCACCCTAAGTCCATTAAGCATAAGTGGGAAGCTAACCCTAAAATAACTTTTATAGAAACCGATGTAACCGGAGGAGCCGTTTCTCTCTTTTCCTCTATTCTTAAAGGTGAAATATCCGAAGTCGAGGCACTCGAAGCCTGCAAAACGCTCGGTGCTGGGCTAAACATACCAAAAGCAGATGTAACGATCTCCGTTAACATACTTAGCCAGCTTGCTCATATCCCGGCAGAAACATTAAAGGAACAAAACAAGCTAAGTCCTGAGACGGCAGCAAGAATCATCACTACGCTACAGCTACAGCATTTGGATTGGCTATACGGCATGGAAAGCCTTTTAATATCGGACTTTGAGGAAGAACTTGTCGATGAAGAAAATCGTCTGTGTGGAGTAAATCCGCTTTGCCCTATTGATTCAAAAAAGTGGAGGCAAGTTGACCGTTGGCGTTGGAAGTTCGACACAAAAATGACCTACCGTTCCGACTTCAAAACATTCCTACATGTTGGAGTTTTTCATCGGATTGATCCAAATAAAAAAGGCTAAGCGCAATAGCCTAGCCTTCATTCTATCTTTTTTCGAATTACATCCTACGACTTCCCATCGAAGGAAATAACCCTAACCCAATCCATTTCCATAAACACAGGTAGTTTGCTTTCTTCAATATCGCTGCATAAACCTGACGAAAACACAATGTACATCGGTTGGTCGGGAAGACTATTCTTCTCCCTACGAACAACCATTCCATTAACCATCCAGCACAACTCATCCTTAGTCCAATCGAGTGTAAACACGGCGAATTTTTCGCTAATAGTTGGCAGACCAAGCCGTCCAACACGCTTATTTACACGAGCGGTACTGTCGGCAAGGTAGACTCCATGATCGAATTTTGATCCTGATTTAGATCCAAATTTAAAAATAGTAATTTGAGGGAGCATTTTGTCGCCAACCATCCAGAATGCATGAAATACAGGGTGTTGTGGTTTAACGCGCACCTTTGCTTCAAAACGGCCATATTTCTGACGAAAACTCTGTCCCGTAGAGATTAAACCCGATGTGTATTTGAATTCCTTAGGGAAAAAACCAAGTTTGTTGTCCCAAACAAAGCCTTGTTCAGTTTGCTTCTTGGTTTCAATTTTCAGAAGGCTATTATTTAAACTTACGTTTTTGCCATCGGTTAAGTGCTGCTTCTCCGACGATAAGGAATATCCCTTTTGCATAAGTGCCTCACCCCAGAAATATCGAGTGAGCCAACGAGATTTATCTAGTGTTTTAGCATCAAAATCATCCTCGAAAGTAACATTCCAGTTAGAATATGGAAGCAACCGACCTGTCTTAACCTCTTTGGTATAGAAGACTATATCCTCATTTTTACACAGTTCATTGAACTCGATAAGACGTTGGTGCTCTTCGGTGTGCTCAAACTTATCCGTAGATTGTAGGTATAGTTTACGCTCCTTGAATTCCTTCGAATTGCACTCCTCTTCGAGAGTGGCAAACTCAACCAATAAATTACCGGATTTTATTTGCTCGAGATTTTTGAGTAAGGAAGAACCTTTAACCTTATAGTAGTTCTTAATCTCGCTATCGTGATCCAATTCTTTATACTCAACTTCGAGTGCATGCTCCAACGTGTTGTTCCACTTATAGTTCTTCAGGAACTCTTTAAATGTAGAGGTGTTAACGGTCTTCTCTACTTCGACAAACCTCGAAACGGTAGAACCTTCACTGGCAGCCTGCTTACCCTTAAGATATTGCTTGATTTCGTGAGTATTTCGCAGTTGATTATACTCACCCAGAAGTGCATATTCGTTCGTATTTTTTACACTGAAGTTTTTCTTCTTCGAGATAAAATCAGCAGAATTAAGGGTGGTCTTTAACTCTTCGAATCGCTTGAGTTTAACTGACTCATTTACCTTTAGAAACGATAGATAGGGTGCTGAATCCTTGAAGGAGAAGTATTTTTTAAGATTAGAATTGCGGCGAAGAACAGTTAGCCGCTTCTCGGCAACCGATTCGGAACTACCTTTGTATACTAAAATGGCCAAGGAATGCTTTAGAGCCTTTAATTCTGGTGACTCAACAAATGCTTTCAACTCGGTGTAGCGATTCAACGAGGCAGACAGTTGAATAGATCTAAAGCGGTTTAGATCTTTTATAAGGGCAGTTTCCTTCGCTTCATATGCCTCAGCACTTGGAAGCAGTCCAAGCGAACGGGAAATTGTAAATCGTAACCGATATAATAAGTTTGCCATCTAAAAGGTTCTTAGTGTTTTAGGTATCTCTCTGATGCTTTATAAGCGTAAACGGTAATTTCAGGTTATCAGCATAGTCTTCCCCCGCTTCAAGCATATCGTCATCGTCTTCGAAGAAATGCCATTGTATTTCAACTATATGGCCGTGCCTATGCAAATCACGCATTTTCTCAAAAATGCGGATAAACATTTTCGAGGAAGATGTATTGTAGTATTCCAGGTTGAAAATAAGAGACGTTTTCGGATTTGGGTTAGTTGTATATTCACTTAACCAAGTAATAATAGGATTGTAGAATTCAAGCACATCCTCAGGAAGTGAATTTCCTATTATCTCAAACACGCCTGTTCCCTGATCTAATACAACTTTTGGGGTTTCCTCAGTTGGATCTATTAATATTGGTTTCATGGCATCATGAATTAATCCGAAAATATAAAGCCCCTTTTCCTTGGTATAAAATTAAGGAAAATAAGTTATCTTAAACTACAATTATATCTAAAAAATTCTAATAAATCAATTTAAAGCCCTTACCCCTTAAGTTAATAATCTGAATTGAAGGATCTTCTTTCAAAAATTTACGCAGTTTTGTAATGTAAACATCCATGCTACGTGCATTAAAGTAGCTATCGTCCGACCAAATGGCCTTAAGAACTTCACTACGATCCACCACCGCATTTCTATTGGAACAAAGATAAAGTAACAATTCCGATTCCTTTGCTGTTAGTTTAGCTAGGCTTTCTCCAATGGTAAGCGTTTGCTTGGTAGGATCGAAATTATACTCCCCAATTTGAAACAGTTGGCCCTCCAACGCTTGGTTTCGTGAACTTGTTCTCCGAATTATGGCCTCCAACCGAGCAATGAGTTCTTCAATACTGAAAGGTTTAGTCATATAATCGTCGGCGCCCGAATTAAAACCCTCGAGAACATCCTCCTTCATCGACTTTGCGGTAAGGAAAATGATAGGAATATTCGGATGAGTATTCCGAATCTTTTTTGCTAAGGAAAAACCGTCGAGAATAGGCATCATAACGTCGAGAACGCATACCTGATAGGTGGTGTTTTGAACAAACCCTTTCCACGCCTTTTCTCCATCAGAGTACAAATCGGCGGCATAGCCTTTTGCATTTAGGTATTCCCGAAGAAGCATGCCGAGATTCTCATCGTCCTCGGCCAGTAAGATCTTTATGCTGTTTGCGTCCATCTTTTGTATACTTTTTTTAGTATTGATGTTGACTCCTCTGAATTAACCCTGTCGCTTTCACGAGGTAGAAAGATAGTAAATTTTGTTCCAATCCCCAATTCACTTTCCACGGATATGGACCCGCCATGTATCTCTACCATCTTCTTAACATAACTAAGGCCAAGGCCAAACCCTTTCACATTATGAACATTGCCCGTAGGAACTCTATAGAATTGCTCAAAAATGCGTTTCTGATTTTCCTTGCTAATGCCAATTCCGTTATCAATAACGCTCACCAGTATTCCTTGAGTATGATCGGTAGTGGTTACCAAGATTTCGGGTTTCGCTCCCGAATACTTCAAGGCATTTTCTACCAGGTTAGCGAGGATATTGGTAATGTGTACCTCATCGGCAATAATAATGGGATTGGTGGCATCGAAGTTCCTCCTTAAAATACCGTTATGGTTCGCAACTTGGAGGGAGAAATTATCGACCACCTTCTTTGCTACCATATGAAAATCAACGCTCTTGGTTTTTAGTTTCAGCTTCCCTTTATCAAAAATAGCCATTTGCAATACGCGTTCAACCTGAAATCCCAACCGTCGGCTCTCCTCCCATACTACCTTAGATATGTAAGGGTAGTTTTTCTTCTCGGGCGGAAGACTATCGTCCATCAACATTTGGGCCGCCAGAGAAATAGTGGAAATTGGGGTTTTAAGTTCGTGGGTCATGTTGCTCACGAAATCATTCTTTATCTCAGAAAGCCGCTTCTGGTGAATAATTATGTAAAGCGTTGCGCTAAAGGCAAAAATAATGATCAGAGTCAAAATTATAGTAGCACCCAGAATAATCCCCAGAGAACTAATTATAAAATGTTTGCGACCAGGGAAAAATACATTAAGGTAATATTTAGGTGACAGTACATCGTTTGGAAAAAGCAAATCGGTAAACTGCTGCGCATTACCAGGCAAATAGCGCGACGATTGGTAAATGATACCACCCTTACTGTCGGAAACTGCAAACTCGTAGGGTGTTGTCACTCCCTTTTTTTGCAACTCTTGATGAATTAAGCTGTCCAACTGCTCCTTCGAAATACGTTCATCAATGGTGGACTCTACTCGGATTAACTTCTTTACAATATTTTCTACAAAAACAGTTTTTTGAGTTAATCGTTTACTTAATGGAATAAGTCCATACTCGGAACTTGGATTAAATATTTTTTTCTTATTGTTTGTAACCAACGGTTTTGCATTCGTCACATACTTTTTTGAATTCCGAGTAATTAGGTCGAAATTGGGGGTGATGAACAGAGAATCGGCCTCATCAAACACCAAAACTTCGCGTTTCCGCTGCTCCAACTTAATGCTCCAAGGGGTTTTTTCCACCTCATTCCGGCTATAGGCCACTATCATATTGCCACTCTCTTTGTCGCTAATGAAAGGGGTAGCCTCATCGTAAATCTGGGAAACGGTTTCTTGCCGCTCTACTTCATCAATAATTCGTTCGAGTGTATTAATCACTAACCGGTCAAACTCCTCCTCTTTCATCTGATAGGAATTACGAATCCAAAGCATTTGAAGAATCACAAGGGCAACCGAAGTGAGGGAAATGATTACAGTTAGTATCCAGATATGGCTACGATTCATCGAGGTCGTGTTGAATTTTCGTGGGAGACTAGTGCAAAGTTAGGTTAATGATTTAGTTATTCTACCGAACCTTAACACAGTTTAACAGAGAAAAACAGCAATTAACTTTCCGATGCCTTATATTTGGCAAGCAGTTTTAGTGTAATCTTTCCGAATTGCTTTTGGAGTAGAGCCCAAAGCAACATATACAGCAAAGAGGGTGGAAGCGGTTCCGCCCTCTTTCGTTTATTTAGCAAGTATCGTGGCTAATTTCTTAAGAATACCTTTGTCGGAAAGCAGAGGATAACAGCCAACAACTCCCTCTATTTGCTTAACTCGATTACTCCATCGCAGAAGCGGCTTATCCGCATCGGGACCAATACAAACTAGGATATAATCTATGTTTTTTAGTGCTAAGGACAATCGCGTTTCTTCTACCTTATTGGATATAAGTAAGAAATGAAGAGCCGCCTCCTCATCGAAAAATTGGAACGTAGCAAACGGACTGATTAATTCATGAGATTGTTCGGCATAGACAAAATCAGCGCCTAACTGCTTATTCAGAAGCCACGAAAACCGTAGGATTGACTCGGCACACGAAATTCCTAAGAAAGCAGCATTGCGCAAAGGAACATCGAGTTGGTGAACGGTCTTTGCCATTGCGATATGAATTGAATTACAAACTGCTATTTACACATTCTTCCGGACCAAGGTGCGCTTCCTCTATGATATTTTGCGCCAAAAGGTTTAACTGCTCCTCATTGGACAAAACAATCATGGCTGCATTTTGCTCTGCCTCTTTTTTGGAACTACCCTGGCCTTCACCAGCTAAGGTGTTGGCTATATATAGTAATGCAAAGAAAATTGGAGAAGTCTCCTTGGCTTCATGCTCTTCCCTATAATCGAATGTAACTGATCGACGATGCTTTTGACCCCACTCAATAATACGGCTCTTGAAATCGGTCTCGAGATGCTCAAGTACATTGAGATTGACGAACTTCTTAAATATCTTCCTAATGAGATATTTTCGAGTTTTTTTATACCCTTTATCCAGATACATGGCACCAATAAACGCCTCTAGCGCATCTCCAAAGATATGGCGCTGCGTGGAATTGCAGGAGTTGGAGATTATAAGCCGCTGAAGCCCCATTTGAACTGAAAGTCGATTGAGGTGGGTGCGGCTAACAATTTTAGCCCGCATTTTGGTAAGGAAGCCTTCCCTTTCCGATGGGTATTGTTCAAAAAGAAAGTCGGCGATAATGGCGTCGAGGATAGCATCGCCAAGGTACTCCAGCCGCTCATTGTTGACAGACTGACCCGAGGGTAAAACAATAGAAGCTGACTTATGTATAAAAGCCAGCTTATACAGATTTATATTTTGCGGGTAAAAGCCAATTGCTCTTTTGAATTCTACATAAAATTCTCTATCACGGACAGATTTAAATCGTCTCCGATGAATGATAGATACCCGCAAATTGGAAATTAAAGTTTTCGTAGCAATATGGAAGAGTTATGACCTCCAAATCCAAAGGTGTTGCAAAGAGCAACTTTTACCTCACGTTTCTGAGCCTTATTAAAAGTAAGGTTCAATCGGCTATCTATTTCTGGATCGGCGTGAACGTGGTTAATGGTAGGAGGAATAATGCCGCGAGTAATAGCGAAGATACAAGCAAGCGCTTCTACGGCACCAGCAGCACCAAGCATGTGGCCAGTCATAGATTTAGTGGCAGAAATGTTTACCTTGTAAGCATGCTCACCAAAAACATTAACAATAGCTTTTGTTTCGGCAATATCTCCTAGAGGGGTAGATGTGCCGTGAACATTGATATAGTCAACATCCTCCAGTTTAGTATTATTGTCGGCAAGAGCCAACTTCATAACATTGGAAGCTCCAAGACCTTCAGGATGTGGAGCAGTGAGGTGATAAGCATCGGCCGTCATTCCACCGCCAATAACTTCGCAGTAAATTTTCGCACCACGTGCCTTGGCATGCTCATACTCCTCAAAAATGAGAGCGGCTCCACCTTCTCCCATAACAAATCCATCGCGAGTGGCGTCGAATGGACGAGATGCGCTTTGGTATTGATCGTTGTTGGTTGAAAGCGCCTGCATTGAGTTGAATCCGCCAACACCTGCTTCGTTAATAGCGGCTTCGGAACCTCCAGTAACAAATACGTCGGCCTTACCTAAACGGATTAAATTGTAGGCATCGATCATAGCATGAGTGGATGAAGCACACGCCGAAACAGTTGAGTAATTTGGCCCACGTAAACCATATTTCATAGAAATATGGCCAGCAGCAATGTCAGAAATCATTTTTGGAATAAAGAAAGGGCTAAATCGAGGGATATTACCGCCCTCGACAAACCCCTTTACTTCATGCAGGAAGGTGTAAATTCCACCTATGCCTGAGCCCCATACAACACCCGCGCGGTCGAGATTAAGAGTCTCAAGATTAAGCCCTGAGTCTTTCATCGCCTCTTCTGAGGCAACTAAGGCATACTGAGCATATAGATCGAGCTTCTTAGCCTCTTTGCGATCGAAATGATTGTTGGGATCAAAGTTTTTTAACTCAAACGCAAATTTTGTTTTAAAATTGGTTGTATCGAAACTCTTAATGAGATCGCATCCGCCAACACCCTTTTCAAGGTTAGCAAAATACTCCTCAACGTTGTTTCCTATAGGATTAATTGTTCCTAATCCCGTAATAACTACCCTTTTAAGCTCCATAAAACCAATTATTAAAAAACAAAATTATGCGCAAAAGTTTAATCTTACTTCTTCCTAGTTACTTGCTGTGGCTCTCAATGTAGCTAACTGCGTCGCCAACGGCGCCGATCTTTTCAGCATCTTCATCAGGAATAGAAATGTTGAACTCCTTCTCAAATTCCATGATAAGTTCAACAGTGTCAAGTGAATCAGCGCCCAAATCATTGGTGAAACTTGCAGTTGGAGTAACTTCGTTCTCGTCAACGCCGAGTTTATCAACGATAATAGCCTTTACTCTTGATGCGATGTCAGACATAGTTGTAAGTTTAAAATTAATACTTAGGTTATCTTTAGCATTCAAATATAAACAATAACTTTTTACAAAAAATAAAAAGCTATCCAAATGATGATCGGCGCAAAAGTAAGATAATTTGTTTTTAGTTTTGACCTTTCAAGTGATAAATTTGCATTAATCCTCATGCTTATCATAATACTCAACTGTATATGAAGTCAATAGCAATATTTTCCTCCGGATCGGGTAGTAATGCCGAAAACTTGATCACCTATTTTCGCAAGACACAGTGCGCCAATGTGTCTGTGGTGCTTTCGAATAATCAGGAGGCTTTTGTGCTCAATCGGGCTAAACGACTTGAAGTGCCTTCCACCACCTTTTCAAGGAACGATTTTTACCATTCGGAGGCAATTTTGGATGTTCTAGAAAAATATGAGGTAGATTTCATCGTCTTGGCCGGATTTCTATGGCTCATTCCCTCCTACCTTATTTCAGCCTTTCCAAATCGAATAGTTAATATTCACCCAGCACTGTTGCCAAAATATGGTGGTAAAGGCATGTTTGGCGAAAATGTGCACAAGGCAGTGGTGGAGAGTGGCGACAAAGAAAGTGGAATAACGATACACTACGTAAATGAGCACTACGACACGGGCAGCACAATTTTTCAGGCCCGATGCCTCGTGATGCCAGGCGATACTCCCGAAAGTTTGGCGGCCAAAGTTCATGAGTTGGAGTATAAGCACTTTCCCCGAGTAGTGGAGGATATTATTTGTAAGCTGTAATTGCAACTTCCCACAAAAAGGTTGGGTGCAAATTGCCACTAAAGCAACAATTTGCACCCAACCTTTAGAATTCTTACTATTTCTTTTGCATTACCGATACGGCCGAACTACCCGAATACACGGTGGTATCTCTCATCTCAATTCGGCCATTAAGCACGGCCTGAATGCTATCGCGATAGACCATATATGCTGCCATATTCTCCTTCTTCATAGGTTCAACTGGCGGTGCCTTTACAAGTAGAGGATTTACGGCAGTGCCATTTTTCCAAACCCTAAAATCGAGATGCGGACCAGTAGCATAACCAGTTTGCCCCACATAGCCAATAATTTGCCCCTGCTTTACGCGAGCCCCTACATGTATTCCTTTCCCATAGGCCGACAGATGCAAGTAACCTGTAGAATATGATGCATTATGGCGAATTTTTACGCCATTTCCACCACCACCAGAGTATGCCCTTCCTATTACTGTTCCATCGCCAATACTCATTACCGGAGTTCCCGTAGGGGCAGCATAATCCACTCCTGTATGAGGACGATATATGCGTAACACCGGATGAAACCGACTTCGCGAAAAGCGCGAACTAATTCTTGAAAATTTAAGTGGTGCCTTGAGAAAAGCTTTCCTCAGATTATTTCCTATTTCATCCCAATACTCTTGAATCGAATCTTGATCGAACGAAACGGCTAAATAGGGTTCGCCCCGATGTGTGAAACGGGCTCCATATATCTTTCCTACCCCAACACTTTTTTTATCGATATAGAGTTCGTCGTAAATAACCTCAAAACCGTCGCCCTTTTGTATTGCAAAGAAATCGATGGTCCAAGCATATATATCGGATAGGTCTAAAACCAAAGAAGGCGGCAGACTATCCTTAACCATGGCCTCCCACAAGGAGGTTTGAATAGTCCCTGAAGCCTTTCTGCGGATCGATACAACGTCCTTTTGATTCTTCACCACCGTAATGGAATCGCCAAAGGAGAACACCACATATTCCACCGGGGAAACTTCATAGACCATATATGCCAACCGTTGTAAACTGTCGCTGGAAGTGAAAAACTTGAGCACGTTACCTGCTCTTATCTTTCGCATATCGATTACGCCTGCTGCCTTTGTTTCTAATTCGAATATCTGAGCGTTGGATAGGTTCCGAGCGTTGAGAATGGTGCCAAGCGTTTGGTTTCGGGTAATAGGAACCTTTTCAATGTTGAAAGAGTCTACTGGGATGCCATATTCCAGCACTGGAGGAATTAGGGCCTCTTCTTTCTTAATCTCAATAGTTACAAATAAATCATAGGTAAATACCAGGATGATAGCGGTGACTACGATCGAAAACGGAATTAAAAGCCATTTTTTTTTCATTGGGAAGGTCTGATTCTTTGGTAAAAAAAAGCAACCCCTAAGGGTTGCCCAAAAATATCAATTCTTCGGAGATTAGAAAACTTAATAAACGTTAAGATCGAATTCTTTCGAAACCCTGTCCATAAACCCCCATAACCAGTGAGACCGAAATGAAAGCATCGTGATCAATCTCCTTCACTATGCGATAAAAATCGGAGAGCTCGTGCTTGCGAAACATCGATATAAGCACCTTTTGCGGCTCCTTGGTATACCATCCTTCGCCATCCACAACCGTTACACCGCGCCCGAGTTCGCGCGTAACCCGATCGGCGATTTCGGCATACTTCTTCGAAAAGACAAAAGCCTGAACGCTCTGCTTCGACCCCGAAATAACGGCATCAATAGCATAAGCGGTAATCGACATGGAAACGTAACCATATACAATTACCTGAATCCGTTCGATGGGTGTCTTGTCGAGCATCACCAAATATATCGATGCAATAATAAAAACGTCGCAGGCCAGAATAACCTTACCCGGGCTGATGTTATGATACTTGTTCACAATCATGGCAATAATATCGGTTCCTCCCGACGAGCCTCCTTGGGTAAAGGTTATCCCGATTCCAATACCGCTGAGCATGCCGCCAATGATGGCCGACATAAACTTATCCTGTAGCAGCGGTACCGTAATAAGCGGCTGCATTACGGAGAAAAGAAATGAGGCCATTAGAATACCAAAAATAGTTTTTACACCAAAGTTTGCTCCCAGAACCTTTATTGCTAGCCCTATCAGAAAGAGGTTGATTACAAAATAGGTTAGACCAACTGGGATTCCTGTGCCGAAATATATGATTGCCCCAATACCGCTAACCCCACCACCGGTAATGCCGGAAGGAAGAATAAACGTGGTCCATGCCAACACATATAGGAATAATCCGAATGTGATGATCACGTAAGGTTTCGAAAAATGGTATGCCTTATTCATGGATGCAATAGTTTTTATAAGTAAATCCTTGATCGTTTTCACTCCCTCAATTACCCGTCTTTGAAGCATTATATGCCTCGGATAATGAAACACCGTCCATCAACCTTATACAACCAGATTAATGATTTTGTTTGGTACAATAATTACTTTCTTCGGCTGCTTGCCCTCTAAGTATTTCTGAGTATTCTCGTCGGCCAAAATAGCCGCCTCAATCTCGGCAACCGATATACCCAAAGGTAGTTCCTTTTTGAATCGCATTTTACCGTTGATGGAAACGGGATACTCGTAACTCGACTCCACTAGGTAGGTCGAATTAAACACCGGGTAGGAAGCATCGGCAATGCTTGGTTTCTTACCCATATGAGCCCATAGCTCCTCGGTGATGTGCGGGGCAAACGGAGAGAGCAACACGGTGAGTGGCTCCAGAATTTCGCGCTTGTTGCACTTTAAATCGCCCAGCTCGTTTACGCAAATCATAAAGGTGGAGACGGACGTGTTGAACGAGAAGTTCTCGATATCCTCGCGCACCTTTTTAATGGTCTTGTGCAACACCTTTAGCTCAGCAGGCGTGGCCTTTTCGTTCGAAAGTTGAATATCGCCGCCCTTGCTGAGAAACAGCTTCCAGAACTTGCGCAGGAACTTCGACACACCATCAATTCCGTTGGTATCCCATGGCTTGCTTTGCTCTAGCGGTCCGAGGAACATCTCATACATGCGCAGGGTATCGGCTCCATAGCGCTCCACCACATCGTCGGGGTTCACTACGTTATACATACTCTTGGACATTTTCTCCACTGCCCATCCGCAAACGTACTTGCCATCCTCGAGAATAAACTCGGCGGTAGCAAACTCGGGGCGCCAAGCACGGAACTTAGCCAAATCGAGCTGATCGTTGTTTACAATATTAACATCCACATGAATTTCCGTGGTGTCGTATTGATTCTTCAACCCAAGTGAAACAAAGGTGTTGGTATCCTTAACACGGTATACAAAGTTGGATCGACCCTGAATCATCCCCTGGTTAACCAGCTTGCGGAATGGCTCATCCTTCGATACCTCACCGATATCGAAAAGGAACTTGTTCCAAAAGCGGGAGTAAACAAGGTGACCCGTGGCATGCTCGGTTCCGCCAATGTAAAGATCCACATCCTGCCAGTATTCGTTGGCCTGCTTCGACACCAACCCCTTGCTGTTGCGCGGATCCATATAGCGAAGGTAGTAGGCCGACGAACCAGCAAACCCTGGCATGGTGCTCATCTCGTAAGGATAACCCTCCTCGGTATGCCAATTTTTGGCATGGCCAAGCGGTGGCTCACCCTTTTCGGTTGGCAGGTATGCGTCCACCTCGGGAAGCATAAGCGGCAGCTTATCCAACGCCACCGGATAGGGCATCTCATCTTTATAGTATATAGGGAACGGTTCGCCCCAGTAGCGCTGACGGCTAAAGGTGGCATCACGCAGGCGGAAATTCACCTTGCGGTTGCCCAGCTTGCGATTCTCCACCTCGGCAATGGCGCGCTTTACCGCATCCTTCACATCGAGGCCATTGAGGAAGTCGGAGTTTACCAACTTGCCCGATTTAGCATCATAGCTCTCCTGGCTGATGTCGCCGCCACTCACCACCTCTATAATGGGTAGGTTGAAGTGCTTTGCAAAGGCATAATCGCGGCTATCGTGGGCAGGAACGGCCATAATAGCACCAGTTCCATAGCCTGCCAGCACGTAATCGCTCACGTAAATTGGCACCTCAACACCCGAGAATGGGTTGATGGCATAGGTGCCTAGGAACTGGCCCGAGACCTTCTTTACCTCGGTCATGCGCTCGCGCTCGGAGCGATTCTTCACCACCTCGAGGTAAGCCTCAACGGGTGCTTGGTAATCGGGATGGGTGAGCGAAGGCAGCAGCTCGCTTTCGGGAGCCACAACCATAAAGGTCACGCCAAACATGGTGTCGGGACGGGTGGTAAACACCTCTATCTTTTCTTCGGAATTCTTAAGGGCGAAGTTAACCTCGGCACCCTCCGACCGGCCAATCCAGTAGCGCTGAATCTCCTTGAGCGAATCGGACCAATCCAAGGTATCGAGCCCATCGAGCAAGCGCGGTGCGTATGCGCTGATGCGCAAGCACCACTGGCGCATCTTTCGTTGCTCCACCGGGTGTCCACCGCGAACCGAAACGCCCTCCTTTACCTCGTCGTTGGCCAGCACCGTGCCCAAGAGAGGACACCAGTTAACCATAATATCGGCGAGGTAGGCCAAGCGGTAGGCGAGCAATATCTCCTGCTGCTGCTTCTCGGTCATGGACTTCCATTCGGTAGATGAAAAAGTAGCCACATCGCTGCAAACGGCATTTACCGCAGCGTTGCCGTTGCGCTCGAACTCGGCAACCAAGGCCGAGATGGGCTCCGCCTTTTGGGTGGACTGGCTATACCAGTGCTCGAACATTTGGATGAACGCCCACTGGGTCCATTTATAGTAATCGGGCTCGCAGGTGCGGAACTCGCGATCCCAGTCGTAGCTGAATCCTATTTTATCGAGCTGCTCGCGGTAGCGGCGAATATTAATATCGGTAGTAAGGGCAGGATGCTGTCCGGTTTGAATGGCATACTGCTCGGCAGGCAAACCAAACGCATCGTATCCCATGGGGTGAAGCACGTTGTAGCCGCACAGACGTTTGTAGCGCGAGTAGATATCGGAAGCAATGTATCCCAGCGGATGGCCCACATGCAGCCCCGCACCGGATGGGTAAGGGAACATATCGAGAACGTAAAACTTGGGTCTGCTGCTATCTACCTCAACGTGGAATGTCTTGTGCTCGCTCCAGAAGCGCTGCCACTTCTTCTCAATTTCTACAAAATTGTAATCCATGGTTACCTACCTTATAATATGTCGTTTGAAATCAGGATGCGAAATTAATAAAAAAGTAGCAACGGAACGAAGTAGTTAAACGGAAGTTATACAGAAGTTAGTCGGAAGATAATCGGAAGAAGGCCGTTTGATGATATGCTTATGCGGTAACAACGCTGTATTACAAAAAAAGCAAAGAAGAAAGAACCTAAAGTCGCTTGACTCGCCGACTACGATCAGCAACCCCAACCGATAGCGGTTTGCCTCACTGACTGCGATCAGCAACCCCAACCGTTGGTCGTTTGCCTCGCTGACTGCGATTAGTAACCCCAACCGATAGTGGTTTGCCTCGCTGACTGCGATCAGTAACCCAAACCGATAGTGGTTTGCCTTACTGACTACAATCAGCAACGAGAACCGATAGTGGTTTGCCTTACTGACTGCAATCAGTAACCAGAACCGAGGTGGGTTTGCCTCACTGACTACGATCAGCAACCAGAACCGAGGTGGGTTTGCCTCGCTGAAGGGGTTCAGTAACCAGAACCGAAGTGGGTTTGCCTTGCTGAAGGGGTTCAGCGACCAGAACCGAAGAGAGTTTGCATCGCTGAAGGGGTTCAGCGACCAGAACCGAAGTGGGTTTGCATCGCTGAAGGGGTTCAGCAACCAGAACCGATAGTGGTTTACCTTACCGAAGGGGTTCAGGAACCCGCGCAGCCGTCTTTTCACTTTTCACCACTCACTTTTCACCTCCTCAACCGTTCATAAGGCGAAACTACCGCTCATCATTTTTCATGAAAATATGGCTGTAGGGTGCGCTATGTTTGCATCAGAAACTAAAAACAAACACACTATGAAACGCACTCAAACAACCAAAACCATGAAAACTATTTTTACTGCAATTCTTTTTCTTGCCATTAGCGCAACCACATTCGCCAAGAACAACGCTCCCTTTAAGGTGGAGGTTTCGGGCAAAGGACAAGCCATGATTTTTATTCCAGGCCTCAGCTCGTCGGGCGATGTGTGGAACGAAACCGTAGCCCACTACAAGCAGCGCTACCAGTGCCATGTGCTCACCCTGCCGGGCTTTGCCGGCCAACCAGCCATGGCCACCGACAGCTTTCTCACTACCATGCGCACCAGCCTTGCCGAATACATCATTCAAAACAAGCTGAAAAAGGTGATCGTGGTGGGCCACAGCCTCGGCGGATTCCTTGCCCTGTGGATTGCCAGCACCAACCCCGAGCTAATTTCGTTGGTGATTGATGTAGATGGTCTCCCTTTTATGGGTGCCACCATGAACCCCATGGCCACCGCCGAATCCATGAAGCCCATGGCAGAGAATATGCGCAAGGGAATGCTCGCCCAAAATCCCGAGCAAGCAAAGGCTATAATGCCATCGATGGTAACTCCACTGGTAAACGATTCGCTAAGCAGGCTTAAGGTGCTTGAGTGGATGCAGGCTTCGAATCAGGCTACTGTTGCACAGGCCATGTATGAGCTCTTTACCACCGACATCAGAAACGAACTGAGCAACATTAAGTGCCCTACCCTAGTGCTTGGTGCTTGGATTGCCTACAAGAGCTACGGCGCTACCCACGAGTCGGTAGCCGGAATGTATCGGGGACAGCTTGCAAAGCATGGAAATTACACACTCGAACTTACCGATAATGGCAAACACTTTATTATGTTTGACGACCCAAAGTGGATGCTAGCACAAATGGATACCTTTATCGCAAAAACCAACAGCAAACAGTAGCGTTAGAATGAAGAATGATTTGAACAACAAGTTATACTGGACACTTCAACTTGTAGCATGGACAACCTACAGCGCCTTTAACGCCATTATTGGAGTGTTTGTATACAAGTCGAAGCCATTATTTGCACTCACAACACTAATAGCAGGAGCCTTTATGCTCCTGCTTTCGCATATCTACCGCGACATCATTAAGCGATACAAGTGGGTAAGCCTGCCCATCTACAAAACGGTGGGGCGAGTATTGCTTTCTATTTTCCTTATTGCGGCCATAGGCCAGCTCATGAACTTCGCGCTCATGGTGCTCTTTAAAATATACCGCATCGAGGAGTTCAGTATCCCCATTTTGGCCATATCAGTGGTGCAAATGAGCATCGTAATGATGCTGTGGTCGCTCATCTACTTCAGCATTCACTACGTGCAGCGCTACAAGGCCGAGGAGATAAACCGCTGGCGCATGGAAGCGCTGCTAAAGGAGGCCGAGCTGGCCACGCTCAAGGCGCAAATAAACCCCCACTTCATTTTCAACTGCCTCAACAATATTCGGTCGCTGGTAGTAGAAGATCAGGAGAAGGCCCGCACCGGCATCACCCAGCTATCGGACATGCTCCGCTACTCATTTCAGCACAGCCAGGTGGAAAAAGTGTTGCTCGAAAAGGAGGTAGAGGTGGTGAAGAGCTTCCTACAGCTAGAGTCCATCCACTTGGAAGAACGCCTAGCCCACAGCCTTTCCGTGCAACCCGAAACGCTTGGCTATCCCATTCCCCCCATGGTGATTCAGCTGCTGGTGGAGAACGCCATAAAGCACGGCATTTCGAAGCTGCCTAAGGGCGGTTACATCAACATTGATATAAAGGAGCGTTCAGGAATAATTATTATTGAGGTAGAAAACTCTGGCCAGCTGAAAGAGAATAAAACGCCGGGTATTGGTCTGAAGAACCTGCGCGACCGCCTGCGCATCAGCTACAGCGATGCGGCTTCGTTCACATTGGTAAACAAGGATGAAACATGCGTGCTGGCCACGGTAAAGATTCCCGCGCAGCAGTAGAATATTTATAGAGATAAAATTGAACTAAGAGACCATCACCGTGAAAGCAATTATAGTAGAAGACTCCCGATTGGCCCGTAACGAGCTAAAGCGCCTGCTCGAAAAATTCCCCACGCTCGAAATTGTGGCCGAAGCACAGGACAGCGAGGAGGCCAAGCAGCTCATCGAATCGCTTTGCCCCGATTTAATATTTCTGGACATTCAGCTGCCCGGCAAATCGGGATTCGAGCTGCTGGAGGAGCTTGATTACGTTCCTGAGGTTGTTTTCACCACCGCCTACAGCGAGTATGCCCTCAAAGCGTTTGACTACAACGCCCTCGACTACCTCCTGAAACCCATCCAGCCCGAGAGACTAACCGCCGCGCTGGAGAAGGTGGAGCAAAAGTTGGCCATCAGAGAGACAACCGATACCACCAAGGAGCAGCTAACCGAAGCAGATCAGATTTTTGTGAAGGACAACGAGCAATGCTGGTTTGTGAAGCTGGGCGAAATATCGCTGCTGGAAGTCAACGGCAACTACACAAAAATATACTTTCAAAACCACAGCCCCATGGTGATGAAGTCGCTCAACTACCTCGAAAGTAGGCTCGACCCCAAGGTGTTTTTTCGTGCCAACCGGCAGGAGATTATCAACCTTAAACGGGTGGAGAAGATTATTCCTTGGTTTAGCGGAACGCTGAAGGTGCAGCTCGACAATGGCCGCGAGGTGGAGATATCACGCCGACAGTCGGCCGTGTTTAAGGAGCAGCTTTCGTTGTAGCGATTAGCTTATATGCCACAAGCCTAATCTAACAATCTATAGAAACGAATTGGGTAATGATAGTAAAAGAGGCGAAATAAGATTTTGACTGGAGAGAAGCGGAAT
The DNA here is from genome assembly GCF_900096565.1 of Williamwhitmania taraxaci. Lineage (NCBI taxonomy): Bacteria > Pseudomonadati > Bacteroidota > Bacteroidia > Bacteroidales > Williamwhitmaniaceae > Williamwhitmania > Williamwhitmania taraxaci. The sequence goes on along the minus strand of NZ_FMYP01000025.1, from coordinate 24,039 downwards.
GATAATGGGGCGGAAAATATATTGAAATGGGTTAAGTTCAGAACAAAACCAGTCATTAACCAGCCTCGATATAGTCTCTCGCTTTCCATACCATCATCGCAATCGATTGCAATTATTTTCAATTCGTTAAGAATAGTTTTAGGCAAGCTTAATGAACAAAGATGCTACATTTACGAGCGTGGGAGGTCACCTCTTTCTCAACCACTAGTAGCCGTTGAAACACATGAAGAATCGTTGCATAATCACGCTATTGCTTGTCCTTGCGGCTCTAATGCCACTAGCGGCCCAAACCCCATTCCCCGAAAATGGTCAGGTTTTCATCGATACCGAAGTTCCACGCATAGATATTACACTGTCGGCAACCGATCTTACAGCGCTCTTTGCCCTCGGCGGTGAATACAGCGATACCGAATATCCCGGAATGTTTATCTTCAAATCGGGAGTAACTGCCGATACCTTGCAAGAAGTTGGGGTAAGGTTGCGTGGCAACACTAGCCGCGTTTCGCAAAAGAAATCCTTCAAAGTATCCTTCAACACCTTTGTGCAAGGACGGAAATACCATGGTCTCGAGAAGTTGAACCTCAACGGAGAGCACAATGACCCTAGTATAATCCGGTCCAAGTTAGGCTGGGATATACTAAATGCTTCGGGAGTTCCCTCGCCACGAGCCAACCACGTTAGGCTATACATCAACGACAAGTACTACGGTCTTTACATTAACGTGGAGCATGTGGACGAAGTTTTGGTAAAGAATCGCTTTGGGAACAACGGCGGCAACCTTTACAAATGCCTCTACCCTGCCGATCTTACCTACAAAGGATCATCGGGCAGTGCCTACCAAGGAACCAATAGCGCCGGAAGAATTTACGACCTCAAAACCAACGTAGCAGCCGACGATTATACCGATTTGGCAAACTTTATCGGCATACTCAACAATAGTTCAATCACGGAACTGCCGCAAAAATTGGAGCAGGTATTTAACGTAAACAGCTACCTAAAGTATATGGCTATGGAGGTGTTAACGGGTCATTGGGATGGATATAGCTACAACAAGAATAACTTTTACCTATACCACAACCAAGCCACCAACAAGTTTGAATTTATTCCATATGACCTCGACAACACCTTTGGCATCGACTGGTTTGGCATTAATTGGGCAACCCGCAACGTTTACAGTTGGGCAAACGGCAGCGAAAGCAGACCACTAACCAAGCGATTGTTGAGCATTAAAACCTACCGCGATCGCTACACCTTTTACTTAAAGCAGCTCATAAATAATAGTTTTGGATCGTCTCAACTAGAGCCGAAGATTTCCCGAATTAAAGGAATGATTACCCCTTACGCATCGGAAGATACTTATAGGTCGTTGGATTATGGATGGAGCCTGAACGATTTCTCCAACTCCTACATTCAGGCCCTTGGAGCCCATGTAAAGTATGGGCTTATTCCCTACATCACCACCCGTAGGTCGCAAGTTTTAGTCCAACTCGAGACGGTTGACATCGCACCAGTTATTTCGAACGCCACGCATTACGCCGTAAGCTATAAGTTGCCCATAACCATATCGGCAACGGTGGAGGATGAAGATGTAGCGCCAGTTGTTAAGTTGTTCTATTCCATGAATGGCGGAACGTTTTTGGAGTTAAATTTGGCCAAAAACAGATTGGGCCAGTATGCCGATACCCTTGCCCCTTTAACTAACCCATCCAAGATTTCTTACTACATCACGGCCAGTGACAGCAAGCACCAACAAACCAGAGAGCCTATTTCGGGTAACTACACCATCGACCTCAAACAACAAACAACAAGCACACTGTATATAAATGAGATAATGGCCAACAACAACCAGACGTTGACCGATAACGCCGGAGATTTCGACGACTGGATTGAACTCTTCAATGGCGGTGCTCAAGACATTTGGCTCGGCGATAAGTTTTTATCGAACCATTCCTATAACCCCAATCAATGGCCCCTCCCCGACACTATTATTAAGGCAGGCGGCTATATGGTTTTTTGGGCCGACGACAACGAAATTCAAGGCAAAATGCATACCTCTTTCAAGTTAAACAAGGAAGGCGAAGAAATTATCCTTTTCGATTCGGAGGAAAACGGATATAGATTTATCGACGGCTTTATGTTTCCGCATATGGACAACGATATCTCTTATGGTAAACTACCAAACGGCACCGGTCCCGTAATGCTCATGAACAGCCCAACACCTGGAACGGCGAACGTAGGCGGAGGTCCAAACTCAAAGACCAAAATTCCTGAGGTGATGGCATATCCAAACCCGTTTGCCGAATCAGTAATTATCAAACTATCCGAAATTCCCAAGGGGAACATTACCGTAACCATCGCGAATATTAGTGGAGGAGTAGTTGCCCAGCAACACATCGCAAATGCGGAATGGCCCACAACCGGCCTCATATGGAATGCAATGCGCAGCCAAAATCCACAAGGGATTTACATTGTGTCGATAATGGTAGAGCGCGAAGGAAAGCGCTCCTTATACCTGATGTCGAAAAAGTTGATCTATCTTCCCTACAAGTAAAGTGAATACCTAGAAGGAAGATGAATACTGAGCACCTATTTCCTTTCGGAGTTCAAAGTGATGAAATCGTATGCAATGAAAAAATTTAGCTTTACCCTACACCTTGTCCTGATGCTTGGCTCCTTTGGATTAGGATTTACCGCTGCGGCACAAAAACGCGACTATGGCCTGTGGACCGGTGCCGATATAAGCCAAAAACTGAATAAACGAATCTCGCTAAACTTAGCAGGTGAGCTCAAGTTTAAAGATACCCTTACTAAGGTGGATGAATTCTTGACTGAGTTCGGACTCGGAGTTAAAATCAACAGCCATTTCGACCTGTTTGGAGGTTACCGGCTTGGACGATCAGCAGAGGAGGATGCCTTTTATACCAACCATCGATTTACCGTTGGAGCAAAAACCGATTGGGATATCAGCCGATTAAAGGTAGTTTACAACATGCGCTACGAGTTTGAGTTTGCCGAAGTATACACCAATGGCTACAACCTTGAAGAGTCGAAACGAGTTAGAGGGAGAGTTAGCGTGGAATACAACCTCCCCAACTCTAAGCTAACACCATTTTTCTCGGCCGAGCTATTTTACGATATGAGCCCTAACAAGGAGCGAGAGTTCAATCGGATCCGATACCGTTTGGGCAGTGATTTTGCCATAAATAAGCGCAATAAGTTGGAGGTTTTTGCGCAGTATCAAAAGAATATGAATGCAAAGACCGATAAATCATCAATGGTTCTGGGGCTCTTTTACTCCTTCGAGATGAAGCAGAAGAAAGAACCGATAGAGACACGCCCACAAGAAACGGTGGCGGAATAAGAATTCGTGGCAAATAGAAAAGGGCTGCAATTGCTTGCAGCCCTTTCTATATTCAAACCAATGCTAGAGTATTACTCCACAATGGTCATTTCGTTAATTAGGCGTTTTGCACCGGCAAACTTATCGATGATAAAGAGAGTGTAGCGAATATCCACGCTAATGGTGCGTTGTAATTCTGGTTCAAAAGCGATATCGCCGCTCATTGCTTCCCAGTTACCATCAAACGCAGTTCCAATAAGCTGACCGTTGCCATTGATTACTGGGCTTCCTGAGTTACCACCGGTAATATCGTTGGTAGTGATAAAGGCCAAAGGCATTTCGCCCTTTACGCCGTAACGACCATAGTCCTTAGCGTTGTAAAGTTCCTTCAACCTTGGAGAAACAACAAACTCCCAGTTGTCTGGGTCTTCTTTTTCCATTACACCTTTAAGGGTAGTCTTAAAGTCGTAGTGAACGCCATCCATAGGAACATAGTCGAGTACGGAACCATAGGTCATACGCATGGTGAAGTTAGCATCGGGGTAGTGAGCCTTGTTTGGTTCCATTTCGAGGATACCAGCAATATACTCACGGTGACCCTTGTCGTAATCAACTTCGAAAGGAGCAATCTTTGCACTAACCTCGCGCAGTACCTTCATCACATCACCAGCCATTACTGCTGCTGGATCGGCATCTAGCAACTCTTGGCTTGGGTTTTCAACGAATGCCATTGCCGAAGTCTGGTTAGCAAAAATGGACTTTTCGTAGAGATTGTTGATGAAAAGATCGGAGTTACCGCCATACAAGCTGTCGATTTGCTTGTAAAAAGCAGGCAGATATTCAGCACCCGCCTTTTCGCGGTAGATCTTAAACATTGCTAGAGCAACCCGCTTATCGGTAGGCATATTAATATTCTTGTAGACACCTTCAAGGGCTTTCTTCCAATCGGCTATCAGCGCAGGCTTGTCGGCATCCGTAGCTTTAGCAATTCGACCCATGAATGAAGACGAAATGCGAGCAGGCGACATAATTTCAACGCCAGAGAAGAAACACTCGCTCAAATATTGCTGAGCGTTAGACAAATCCTTACGTCCATTAACGGCCGATTGAATCAAGCTAAGCGCATCGCCATACTTTTCGATTCTATCGGGGCTTTGTTTTACCCAGTTGGAAAATGCTTGCTCTTGCGCTTGCTTCTTTTCAAAAACGTGAAGACGCTTTAGTCCTCGGCTCTCGCCAATTGAGTTTTTCCAATAGTTGCTCGATCCAGCATACTTGGAGGCATACATAATGTTTACAGCCTCGTTAGCTTGCATATCTTTAAGCAAGATATCCTGACGAATACCTCTAACGAAAATACGGTTAGGGTTTGAGAGGTGAAGGTTTTCGTTTACCTCGTAGGATGTCATGTAACGATCGGTTGAACCTGGGTATCCCAAAATCATAGCAAAATCGTTCTTCTTCATCCCCTTGATAGATATTGGGAAATGGTAGCGAGGTTTGTAAGGCACGTTATCCTTCGAGAAGGCAGCTGGCTTTCCATCTTTGCCAGCATAAATGCGGAACATGGAGAAGTCGCCAGTGTGGCGGGGCCACATCCAGTTGTCGGTATCGTGACCAAACTTGCCAATAGAGGAAGGAGGAGCACCCACCATACGAACATCGGTATAGGTTTCGTACACAAATAGGTAATAGGTATTTCCACCAAAAAGGCTTCTTACCATTCCGCTATAACCTGTGCCTGCAATGGCCTTGTCGGAAATAACCTTTCCTACGGCAGAGGCCTTCATTTCGCGCTGATCCTCTGTTTTTGTTCCTGCGAGTGAGTCAAGCACTTGTTTGGTTACGTCTTCGATGCGAACGAGGAAGGTAACCGAAAGGCCTGGCGTAGGAATCTCCTCTTGGAGAGATTGAGCCCAGAAACCATCTTTTAGATAATCGTGCTCTACGGAACTGTGCTGCTGAATAGCACCATAACCGCAGTGATGATTGGTAAGGACAAGACCTTGATCAGAAATCACCTCACCAGTGCAACCGCGGCCAAAAATAACCACGGCATCTTTCATGCTGTTTTTGTTGATGCTGTAAATGTCCTCGGCAGTGAGCTTTGCGCCCATTTTCTTCATCTGCTTTGCATTTAACTGGTTGATAAGCGGCAAAAGCCACATACCTTCGTCAGCTTTAGCAACAGTACCAAGCATTAGAATAAGCCCAAGGGAAAGGGCTACTATTTTTCTCATATTTATTAGGATTAGGTAAATTGTCAATGCAATTAGATATCAAGAAACACTAAAAGTTAAATTTGAGCTGTCGATTTGTTAAAGAAAATGTTTTTCGATGGTAATCTGTAATGCCAAACTGCTCTATTGCTTTGCGATGCACTTCGGTAGGATACCCTTTGTTTTTGTTCCAACCATACACAGGATACTCAAGGTGAAGTTTTTCCATGAGCTCGTCGCGGTAGGTCTTTGCCAAAATGGAGGCAGCGGCAATACTTGCGTAAATGCCATCACCTTTAATAATGCACTTGTGTGGAATTTCAAGGTATTGCTTAAAGCGGTTTCCGTCCACCAGCACAAATTCGGGTACAATGGAAAGTTTATCGAGGGCCCGATGCATACCCAGAATAGAGGCATTTAAAATATTTATGCTATCGATAGTTTCGGCATCAACGATAGCAACGGCAAAGGCGAGGGCATTCTCCTCCACAACTGTGCGCAGATAGTTTCGCTTTTTCTCCGTCAACTTTTTAGAATCGTTAATATCGGGATGCGAAAAATCGGGTGGAAGAATCACCGCAGCAGCCACCACTGGTCCAGCGAGACATCCCCGCCCTGCCTCATCGCAGCCCGCCTCCAACTGATTCTCTATGTAATACGACCTAAGCATTCGTTTCGGATCGTTGTTTATCGACTATCTCAACCGCCTCCCACAACTTTTGTGCAGTTATATCCCAAGAGAAGTGTTTAGACCGCGCCATTCCTTTGACCGCCAACTCCTCGGCCAACCCTTCGGTCTCTACCAGGTAAACCATGGCGCTTGCTATCTCTTTTATATTGTAAGGATCAACCAGTAAGGCAGCCTCGCCGGTTACCTCCGGCATAGAGGTTTTGTTGGACGAAACTATTGGAACATTGCACCGCATAGCCTCAAGCAGAGGAATACCAAATCCCTCGAAAAACGGAACAAAGACTAAACCAGCTGCAGCACCCATCACGAGTTTGAGCCGCTCCACATTAAGCCTTCCGGTAAAAACAACATCTTCCTTAAACGTCATCGATTTGTAGGCGCGCTCCATGTCGTTAGTCTTAAACAGCCGCTCACCCACAAGCACAAGCTTAAAGCCATCGACGTGCTGCATTCTAAACTGATCGAACGCTTGCAGTAGACCAACCACGTTTTTTCGCGGACTAAACGCCCCTACAAACATGAAGTATGGTGAGCCACCGGTCAATTCACGCCTCACCTCAGCAATTTGTTTTCCATCCAATGGCATATAGTCCGAGTTGGCACCGTTATAGGCAACAATCACCTTGTGTGGCGCAACGGAATAGGTTTCAACGATATCGGTTTTTGAATACTCCGAAACCGTAACGATACGCGTGGCCTTATGGGCAAACTTTGGAAAGAAATAGTTGTAGTACCATGCGGTTAATTTCGGCAGACCTTCGGGTTGATGTGCAAAATTTATGTCGTGAATCACGGCTATGGTGGGCACCTTCGTAGTTAACGGAAGGTAACCATCGGGGGAGATAAACAGATCTATCTTGTTTTTCTTAAGAAACCGGGCCACGGAAAATTCAAACCAGATATACCATAGAAGCGGATGCCGAGACTGTGGGCCTAAAACCACTGGGGTTACGTTAGGCCCAAAAATAAATTCGGGGCTAAACTGCCTATCGAAAAGGAAATAAAAATGGTGCTCCGGATGCTTTTGAACGATCCGTCTAAGCGTTTCGAAAGTGAACCAGCCAATACCTTCTAGTTTATTTGAGAGAAGAAGCCTAGTGTTTACGGCTATTTGCATATGCAAAACAATATTTAGCGAATATAGTTCTTTTATCGAAAATGCGGCGAACCATTTCTTTGGTCGAGATGTATAGTGAATCCAATTCGTCGAAAGTACACCATATTTTCGTGCTGAAAGCGATAGTAATGCCTATAAAAAGGTACGCCCAATCGGCCATTCAGGCGCATGAAAGATGATTTTGCACGGATTGATAACCGCCTGTTTTAGAAAAACATATTAAATAAGAATCATAGGTTTGTGGGTTACCACGTTTGCCAATCCATGATTTAACTATATTTGATCTCCTCAAAAGTCAAACAGCCTAACCTTGAAGAAGACATTTCTTACCAATCTGATACTGCTCCTGCTGCTAAACTTGCTGATTAAGCCGATTTGGATTTTTGGCATCGATCGTACCGTGCAAAATACCGTGGGAGCAGCCGAGTATGGTTTATATTTCTCGCTATTTAGCTTTTCCATTCTATTCAACATCCTACTGGATCTGGGCATCACGAATTTCAACAACCGTGAAATTGCCATGCACCCGCAGCTGGTTTCGAAGTATTTTTCGAACCTGGTAATCCTAAAGATCATTCTAAGCTTTCTGTATGTTGGCTTTAGTTTAGCCGTTGGCTCCATCATTGGATATGGAGAGAAGCACATAATGCTACTCACCCTTCTTCTGATTAATCAGATCATAGCGGCCTTCACCCTCTATTTTCGATCCAACATAAGCGGCCTTCACCTATTCAAGACCGACTCATTTATCTCGGTTCTGGACCGATTCCTAATGATTTTTCTCTGCGGAGCACTTATTTATAATCCCTCAACGCGCTCCCAATTTCGAATCGAATGGTTTGTTTACGCCCAAACGGCAGCCTATGCAATTACTGCCGTTGTCTCCTTTTTACTAGTGTATCGAAGGACGACCTTTTTTCGTCCCCGACTCGATTTAAATTTCCTGCTGACGATATTCAAGCGCAGCTACCCCTTTGCGCTCCTCACCCTTATGATGTCGTTCTACTACCGCATTGATAGCGTAATGCTTGAGCGGCTTATTCCCGACGGAGAAACGCAAGCAGGCACTTATGCCCAAGCATTTCGTCTTCTGGATGCTGTAAATATGGTTCCATTCCTTTTTGGCGGGTTGCTGCTCCCAATATTTGCCACAATGATTGCCAAGAAGCAGGAAGTGGTTTCACTCATGAAGCTATCGTTCAATCTACTAATCACTCCAGTTCTGGGCCTTGCAGCATTTGTTTTTTGGTATCGGGTGGAAATTATTGAGCTGCTCTACTTAAGCCATGTTAGCAGCACATCGTCCATTCTAGGCGTATTAATGTTCTCGTTTTTGGCCATCAGTGCATCCTACATTTTTGGAACGCTACTTACCAGCAATGGCAGCATGAAAGTTATCAACCTTATTTCGCTTGCCGGTGTGATTACCAACATTGGAATAAACTTAGTTCTAATTCCTTCGATGGGCGCAATTGGGGCTGCAATTGCCAGCCTAGTAACCCAAACAACTTCGGTTTTTTTACAGGCATTCTTCTGCTATAAGATTTTCAAAGTAACAATCTCGTGGAAGGAAATAACGTGGCAGATGGCCTACTTTACCATCGCCATAGTAACGCCAATGCTTTTACATTTCTATGAAGTAAGCCTATCTTTGGGGATAATCACCTCTTTAGTTGTGTGTTTTGGTGCAGCAATTGTCTTTCGGCGGATCAACTTTGGGGCACTACTCAAAATCATACGACAGGAAGAACTCTAATCGGTCGCCATCGAGTGATTTAAGAAGCAAAAAAGAATTTGCTAAAGTCAATATAAAGTTGAATATTTGACAATTGTCACCCCGGATAGCATAAACAATAGATTGCATTATTGTTTTATTGCAAGAGAAAATATAATTTTAAGCGCATAAAATATGCCATAACAGCGCAATTACAGACTCGCTATGGAAATTATCCTCGATAAAACTACCGATACACCGCTGGTGCATTTTGCCCCAGGACTGCTCATAATTGAAGGACGATCAATTACCGAGGATGTTTTTGGATTTTGGACACCGCTCCTGAATTGGGTGGAGAGTTATGCTGCAAATCCGGAGACTACCACTCGAGTAGAAATTGGATTGGAGTATACCAGCAGTAGTTCAAATAAACTCATCAGCCAAATATTGAGAAAAATAACCTCAATTGCAGCGAAGGGATTCGATATTGAAGTGATTTGGAAATACGAGGAGGACGACGAATCAATTCTGCAGCTGGGTAGAGATATGGAATCAATTTGTGAGGTTCCCTTTCAATACCTAGAAACGGATACCGTTAAGCAACGGAGTCAAAAAATCACCATCCGACGTAAGAAAAACGGCGAGCAGTTCTCCATTACCCAGCGTTACTGGGAGGCTATCGTTCGTAACGGCCACGATCAAGAGTACTCCATAATTTCAAAAGAAGAATAAAACCAACTAAGCCAAGCAAACCAATGAATAATTTGGAAATATCAGAGTCGATTACAACACCAGCTATTTCCTTCAACGCATCTACCGGAAGGCTATTTGTAAATGGCAAATCTATTCCCGAAAATGTGTTTGATTTTTACACTCCAATTCTAACCTGGATTGACGAATACACCTCTAACCCACCGCCTCAAACAACCCTTGAACTGAAGTTGGAATACTTCAATACCAGTTCGTCGAAACGCATCTTCGATATTATGAAGCGGATGGAGAAAATTGCCGTTAACGAACTCTCTAAGGTTACCATTATTTGGTACTACGAAGAGGACGACGAGGATATTTACTTTGCAGGGAATGATTATAAAGCGATCATGAACCCCAAGGTCGATTTTAGGATGGTGGAGATTGATGGATAATTTGACATAACGTAAAGCCTTTCCTAACCGGAAAGGCTTTTTTTGTTTCTTACTGGGCACGGACGGGAAATACCTCCGCGCGAGCGGGGCATGGATCGGTAGCATGGGCATGCTGTTAGGGGTGTTCGAAACCTTTATTCTTTCCAAAAATATAAAAAGCGCTATTCTATCAACAAGGACTGATTGCCTGTTTGTAAATCAATTTGATAAAGAACGACCGTTGTTGTATTTTTGCCCAAATAATTCAGCATTTCATACCGACAACGTTAGCGTATATGCATTTGGCTGGATGCGAGATTTGAGTAACTTTGAGAAAATGATTGTCATGAATACTGTAGAGATAAGAAAAAACTTCCACAATTTGATTGATAGAATTGATAACGATATTGTTTTATCAAGATTCTATGAGATTCTGGAGAAGGCTTCTGTGGTTAAAGACGGCAGCCTTTGGGATAGATTGACTAGCGAAGAAAAACAAGAGCTACTGCAGATAGATTCGGAAACAGATTTAGACAACAACCTGATACCACTTCAAACTATTAAGGATAAACATAAAAAATGGCTAGAGTAGTTAAGTGGTCAAAGCATGCTGACAAGAATACGATAAGATAATTGAGTACCTCCTTGGTGAGTGGGGCGAAAATGTAACTAAAGCATTTGTTAAGCGGACATTTGAGTTTCTTGACTTGTTAATTGATTTTCCTGAGATTGGTTCAGTTGAGAATGAGGATAGACAGATTCGTGGATTTGTTTTGATTAAGCAGCTGACAATATTTTACAAGATCAAAGGTGACACAATTGTATTCCTTAATTTTTACGATAATAGGCAAAGCCCAAAACGGCGACATTATGCACGGCACGCTCGCTAATAAACTGGACTCTGAGCGGCCTGCAAAACCGAGCAGGAATATGCCGGAGCCGCCATGCACTACAAGCCATTGCCAAAGCAGCATAACCACAGCCACGCCAAGAGCAAAAAGCGTTAGCATGGGCATGTTGCTCATACAGTATACTGGCCAAGCGAGTTGACCTTAGGCCGCTTCAGCCGGACGAAACGTCCTGAATACCTCCGCGAGCGGGGCAGGTAAACTTTAAGTATGAAACCCAACTGCAAACGCTTTTATACCCACTTTTTTTGTCGAGAAGGCTCTGCAATTGAAAATACGTCAAATCAGTTTTGTTTCATGGCTCTGCAATTGAAAATGCGTCCAATCGGTTTTGTTTCATGCCACCAGCGCGTGCGATTTCTTCGAAACTAAAAAGTTTCAAGCCACCAACGCGTGCGTTTTCTTCAAATCTAAAAAGTTTTGGGGCGCTGCAATCGGAGGGTGCACCAAAACAGGTTGTGCTCACCCGCTCGCGGTTGAATACCTCCCACAAAAAAACCTGCACCACGTTTACCGCTGTGCAGGTTCTTTATTTTGGAGTATTCCGCAGAGATATAAAAGGAATCATTGAGCAGAAGCCACTTTCTCTTCAGTCTTCGGTCCTTTAACTTTTAACATTTAACCAATCCCCTACTTCCCCCCATTAATCTCTTCAATGCGTTTATCAACCATCTCCACGAAGTGCTTCTTCTTGAACACGAACCAGGCGTTACGCTCGTCGGAGAACTTGTTGATGAAGTTTTTAAAGTAGGCCATTGGGTTATCGCGCTTTAGGGCAAAGATCAAATGGCGCTTCTCCTCGGCATTCTTAACCTTTGGGGCAAAGGACTTCACCAACTCCAGCTCAGTTGTATCGGCTGGCGGTGTAAAGAGTATGTATTGCTCGGGGTGCTCCTTCATTGCCTTTTTGGTGGCCTCAACGGCTAAGTCGTCCTCAACAATAACGCTCTCGTCGGCTGTGTTGTAGTAGCACTTGCGCCCTACAGCTAACTCTTGGGTGATGGCTAGTTTGGTGTTACCGTGAATTGTCAGCATGAGGTTGTATTTTTAGTTTGTAAGAAAATTAAAAGTTGGAAGTATGGAGTCCGAAGACAAGCGTAGCGAGCCAGAAGTAATTCATCTTTTTCGCAACCCGTCATCTAGTCACTCGTCATTTATATTTCATCCAAAGATAATAATTGTAATTGGGATTACTGTTGAAAATGAAGTTCCACTTGCAAACACAGCTACAATTGCTACTTTTGACATTCAAATTGAAAAGTATGGAAACCAACCCCGTAATATCAATCCGCAATCTTCAAAAAAACTTCCTCAACGGCAAAGAGGTAAACCATGTGCTAAAAGGTATTAACCTCGATATTGCACCTGGCCAAATCATTGGATACATTGGCCCCAACGGTGCAGGAAAAAGCACCACGGTAAAGATTCTTTGCGGGCTAATTGAAGATTTCGAAGGCGATATTACCGTATTGGGTCACGACCTACGCACGGAATCGCTGGCCATTAAGCGCCGCATTGGATACATTCCCGAGAATGCCGCCATGTATGACATGCTTACCCCATTGGAGTATATGAGCTTTGCCGGAGCACTCTATGGATTGCCCGAGGAACGTGTCATGGAGAAGGCCGGCAAGCTGCTCGAACTTTTCGAGATGAAGAAGCACGCCGATCAGCGCATGGACACCTTCTCGAAGGGAATGAAGCAGAAGATACTGCTCATCTCTGGACTTATTCACAACCCCGACATTATCTTTCTGGACGAACCGCTATCGGGTCTCGATGCCAACTCGGTAATGGTGGTAAAGGAGGTTCTCTCGCAGCTGGCAAAGGATGGTAAGACGATTTTCTTCTGCTCGCACATCATGGATGTGGTGGAGCGCATTTCGCACCGCATTGTGCTCATAAATCACGGGCATGTCGTTGCCGATGGCACCATTGAAGAGCTACGCTCGGGAAGCAGCGAGACACTGGAGAAACTGTTCGCCGACCTCACCGGACAAGGAGGACAAACCGTTACTGCCGAAGCCATTGTTCAAGCATTTGGAAACTAGATTATGGTAAAAGCTATCCTTTTTATTATCCGTATTTTCCGGAAGCCGATAGAGTGGTGCGGTGCAGATTTTTTGCAACTCCACGCCATACTCAAGGCAAAGCTAACCGCCGATGTCCGCCGAAAACCAGCAGCACTGGGCGGCTCAGGAAAGAAAAGAAACTTCAACCTGCAACTGTTCTTCTTTGCCCTGATGGGATTATTTATAGGAATTACCATCTTTCACATCAACAGCATTCTGCTGAGCATGACCATCAACTTTTCATTTTTGATGGTGATGCTAACCACCACGTTTATTTCGGAGTTTACCAGCGTGCTTTTCGATCAGCGCGACAACTATATTCTACTGCCTCGCCCCATCAACAATAGAACGCTGCTGCTGGCAAGGGTCATTCACATTGCCAGCTATCTGGGTGTTATTGCGCTTGCGCTCTCCTTCTTCTCCACCCTATTCTGCTTTATTCATTATGGATGGATGGGCGGGCTTGCCTACTTTGTGGGAATTATCCTGAGCACTATTTTCACCATTTTCGTAGCCAACAGCTTTTACTTACTGATGATGAGGCTTACCTCTGGTGAGAAGTTCAAGGACATCATTGTATACTTTCAGGTATTCTTGGCCATAATGCTCTTTGCCGGATACCAATTCATGCCTCGCCTCTACGAAAGCCAGGAGATACAAACCGCCACCATCAACATCCACTGGTTTACCTACCTCATTCCACCCGTTTGGCTTGCCGGATTGGTAGACTGGGCCTCAACACCCAATGCTCCGCTCTCGAGCATAGTGCTTGGAATCGTTGGTATTGTACTACCCTTTGTTGGGCTTTGGATAATGGTGCGCTTCCTAGCACCCGGATTTAACCGCATGCTCTCCTACATGGAAAACAGCAGCGACACCATCGATCACAAAGAGATACGAACCAAGAGATCGAGAAGATTACAGGATTTGATCTGTGTTTCGCCCATGGAGAAAGCCGGTTGGCAATTTGCCATGAAGGTATCGAGCCGCGATCGAAAATTCAAGCAGGCTATCTACCCCGGATTTGGAATGATTGCCGTGATGATGGTTGTGATGTTGAAACCCGACTTCTCGGACTTTAGTGGTTGGCTCGAGACGCTTGCCGAATCGAAGAAATACCTCTCCTTTATTTTCCTAGGCTTCTTTGGAACAACGGCAATTTTTCAACTCCCCTTTACCGATCAACCAAAGGCGGCTTGGATCTATAAGGCATATCCCGTTACGCGCTTAGGCGATATCCTAACGGGGGCCATCAAGGCCATGCTGCTAAAGTTTTTCATACCCATTTATTTGATTGCAATAATTCCTGTTGCCTACATATGGGGAGCGGAACCACTAATCTATGTTATGTTTGGCGGTTTATGCATCGTTATGCTCATGCTGGCATCGGTAGCCATCACCGGAATGGAACTGCCATTTACCCAAATGCGCGAGATGTCGCAAAAAGGGAACAACGTGGCGAAAGTGTTTATATCGATGTTCGTGCTAGGGCTAATCATCGGCGTAATCTACCTACTTACATTCCTGGGCCCGTGGGTGACGCTTGCTGCTGCGGTGGTTCCAATTGGCGGCATAGCATTGACATATAGATATCTTAGAAATAAGTTAAAACCGACTATCGCATCTATTTTATGATGATGGAAGCAAATTAAAATCTCTCGCAGAAAATTACCCTAAGACAAAGGTTTGTCATATTATATAATCGTCTTCGAGAGTTTTTAGTGCATAAAGTCGCACGCTATTTATCCTAATTAACAAACCATAATAATGAAGAAAATCATACTTCTAATTCTACTTGCAGTTTCCTTAAGAGTTGAAGCACAGCCAAACAAAGACAGCTTACTGATTGCTAATGGAGCCGAACTGATTCAAGAGATGCGAATGATGTGGAACTATGATCAAGCCGTCCGAGAATACATACGCTACCAAACATTCGACAAACATTTCACTGACAGTGTTGAACTATTGAATGATACTTTGAGGGAGCGGCTAGTCGATTCAATTCGTTTATCAGCAACTAACTCAAAGAAAGTTTGGGACAACTATATTTCTCCAGCAGATAATTTACATGCAAAGCGGATGATTGAAATTATTAAAACCTATGGATTCCCTTCCAAAAAAAGAATTGAAACTCTCACCAACATAAAGTTAGATTACGATCCCTATATATTGTTAATGCATACGCCTAAAGTCTATTGTGATGAACTAAAAGTTCTAATAGAAGCAGAGCGTAAAATTGGAAACATTCCCAACCAATGTGAATACGGTTATATTTTATGGCACTTAAATGGACGTAATAACATAAGTTACTTTCTGGAGAATGGTTTTGTTATGGAAGATCAAAATGGATCAAAGAAAATTATCCGAAAGCATTGTGATTAAATCCGGCACTGTAGCATACCAAGAACTCTCTGTGTAGTTTTACTCCGTGGCCTCTGTGGATAAAAGTTAAAGGGCAAAAGTTAAAGGATGGCCACTAACGCGACCATCTTTTTTTGCGTATTAAGAGGTTGATAAATGAACAGAAGTTAATATTGAGACTAACCCTCTTTTATTTTCTTTCTTTTCACTACTCACCATTTAACCTGTCACCCTTTCAAGGCTTTTTGCTACTGCTATTGGTTACACAGGTTTACGCTGTGCTCCAACCTGTGCTATTACCTTTCGGGACTTCGTCACTTCCTCCTTGGCTAACCATTAGGCCTGAAAGACCGGCGTGTAACAGCACAGGGCGCAGCCCTGTGTAAACTAATTCCACGTAATATATAGGGCTGTAAGCCCGACATGTGTATTTCTCTGTTGATAACGCATATTCTTAACTCCAACTGATTTGCGCTTCTGCACCTTCCCGACCTAACCCCATCCCTTCCCAAAGGGAAGGGTGACTTGCTAAAGATGAGGAAAGCCTAACCACCCAGTCACTCCTCCTTTGGAGGAGCCGGAGGAGGTCGGTAGCGTATATACCATGCAGAATAGTTGTAATGCGAACGCTTTGTGTTCTCTGTGTAGTTTTACTCTCTGTGACCTCTGTGGTAAATGGTAGCATTGGAAGGCGAACCTACCCCATGATAACCTAATTTCTACTCCCCGTAAATCAAGTACTGCTTGCGTCGCTCAACAAAGGTCTTAAGGTCTGGCTGCCAGGTGGCGCGAATATCGCCAGCGCTCATGCCCTGCCTAATTTGTTTTTGGAGCAGACGATTCCCGGCCAGCAAATCAAAGAAGCTATTGAAGAAGCTATCCTTATTGGGAAACTTATTGTATGCCGCAATAAGGTAGTCGAGATTGATATGATTCATTCTTACCAGCGAAACGGAATCGGGAATGGTACGCAAATCGATGCCATAGCAGCGGGTATTCTTATAGGGTGGTTCCTTACTGGCACCAATCACCGGAACGGGAACAAACCAAAAGCCAGCGTTTGGATAGCGCGGATGTCCCAACACTTGAAAAGGCCAAGGGGTACCGCGCCCTACGCTTAGCGCCGTTCCTTCGAACATTCCCGTGGACGGATAGAGGTAAACACTCCGCATATTGGGTAGATTGGGCGAAGGCTTCACTGGCAATGTATAGAGCGATTTACGAGTATAGCTGCCGCAAGGAATAACGGTAAGCAAGCATTTCACCTTATTCTTTAACCACCCCTCACCATTGATCATTTGAGCCAACTCGCCAAGGGTCATTCCATGAACTATAGGAATAGGATGAATACCCACAAACGAGCGCAGCGTGCTATCGAGTATGGGACCATCCACATAGGAACCATTGGGGTTTGGTCTGTCGAGCACCATTACCGGAGTTTTATTCTCCGCACACGCTTCCATAACGTAGTGCATGGTGGAGAGGTAGGTATAGAACCTCACACCCACATCCTGCAAATCGAAAATCACCAAATCAATGCCCCGCAACGATTCGGCATCGGGTTTTTTCTTACTCCCATAGAGCGAAACCACATCCAATCCGGTGCGAAAGTCCTTATAGCTGTTCACCCGTTCACCGGCATCGGCTTGGCCTCGGAACCCATGCTCCGGACAGTAAATCTTTACAATTTTAATCCCTAAGGAAAGTAATGAATCTACGAGATGCCGTCCCTTAATGAGTGAAGTATGATTGGCAACTATAGCAATACGCTTGCCCTTGAGCAACGGAAGATAAAGATCGGTGCGTTCGGCAGCTGGAATAGGGCGCACTGCTACTTGCCCATTTACAGCAACGGTTACCAATAAGAATATGGCAATGAGGGATATATATCGTTCTATTCTCAAGTCAACAACAATTTGAAATCGGCAGCAAATAACATCCCTCTATCTTTAATCATCAAATCCTAATCAAAGCTACTGATTTATTCCGTTTTACAAAACTACAAATTAAAAGTTGAAAGTTAAAAGTTAAAAGATTGCTCGTGAATCAAACTGGTTTTGCTCTATATATTAGAACTTAGTCCTAAAGACCAACGGCTATCCTTTTCAAAGTAAGCACATCCTTTATTTTCACCCAAAAAAGTATTAGGTTTGCACTATATGACGAAGCGATTCAACACCGAACTGTTTATTGCCCGTAGGCTTTCGCACGACCCCGAATCCAAGAAAGCCGTATCGAGGCCCATCACCAAAATATCCATCATTGCCGTGGCCCTAAGCCTAGTGGTAATGATCGTCTCTGTGGCCATCGTTACCGGGTTTAAGAACGAGATCACCGATAAGGTGCTGGGCTTTGGCGGTCATATCCAAGTTCAAAACTACGATTCCAACACCTCCTACGAAACGCGCCCCATAAGCACCCAGCTCGACTTTGTTTCCAAACTCCCCTCCATTCCCGGCATTGCACATGTACAAAAGTATGCCTACAAGCCGGGGATTATCAAGACAAAGGATAACATCCAAGGAATTGTGCTAAAGGGAGTAGCAACCGACTTCGATTGGAGTTTTTTCAAGAAAAACATGCATGCCGGCGAGGTGCTCTCGCTCTCGGATACTGGCACATCAAATCAAATGATAATCTCGAAATCTATCTCCTTGCTGCTGAATCTGAAGCTGCACGATAAGATAGATATCTTCTTTGTTCAGAACCCACCGCTGGTGCGTAGGTTTAAGATTGTTGGCATTTACGATACTAAGTTCGACGAGTTCGACAAAACTTTCGTCTTTTGCGATATTAAACAGATTCAACGGCTCAACAAATGGACACCCGATCAAATTTCCGGCTTTGAGCTTACTACTACCGACTTTAAAAAAGTAGAAGGGACTACCTACGACGTAGAGGATGTTGCCGGGCTCACGGTGCTTCCCGATGGATCGGGAATAAAAGTCTCCAACATTAAGCAGAAGTTTACCCAGATATTCGATTGGCTAAACCTTCAAGATATAAACGTAGCGGTGATTTTAGCATTGATGCTGTTTGTGGCCGCATTCAATATGATTTCGGGACTACTCATCTTTATTCTGGAACGCACCCATATGATTGGCGTGCTTAAAGCCCTTGGAGCATCAAACTTCTTAATTCAGAAAATATTCCTTTACCATTCGGCCTATGTCACTATCATAGGGCTCTTTTGGGGCAACGTTATTGGAATAGGGCTCTGCTTACTGCAAAAGTATTTCCATCTGGTAAAGCTAGACGAAACAAACTATTACCTATCCTCCGTTCCCATCAATCTGCAACTCGACCATGTTTTGCTCATAAATATAGGAACGTTCTTAACCGTGTTTGTTATGCTGCTTATTCCATCACTGCTCATTGCACGCATTACACCCGAAAAGACGATTAGATACGCGTAGGCAACTTACCAATGTGGCAAAGCTGGTCGTCTACAATTACAAAAACGCCATTGTAAACAACAAACCGTGCACTACTCCACGCTACCGTCTTTAATCCTTAAATATCAATGAAGTGATTGGACCGAACGTGAAATTGTCCTCAATTTACCATTCACTTCTTACTATTTCACTTTTTACTTCTTATAGTACACCTTGGAGGCTTGCATGATTTCATTTACCTGCTTGGTGTTGATGGTGGCCCCTGGGATTTCATTCAGACGATCGTCGGTGATGTCGTAGTGACCATCGAAATAAATGCTGGTGATGCGTCCCGGTTCGAGAATGGCAAAGTTATCGTTGCTGCCCACCATAATCCAGCTGCGCGCCGAGGAGTCGTTGAGGTGGCGGCCCATGCTGTAATCCGAAATCTTGTTTTGGCAATGGAATACATCGGTGAATATGGATGGAACCAAGTCGTAGTGGCATGTCCAATGATTGTGCTGCTTGGGAACAATGCCCGGTTTATAAATCAACAGCGGCACCTGCATTTGTGCCGCGGAATAGTTGCCATTATGTCCCCAGTAGTTCTTCTTATTGTCGTTGAACTCCTGGCTATGGTCGCCGGTAATAACCACATATGTATTCTTGAGCAAACCCTTTTGCTCCATATCCCTTAGCACTTCTCCTACGAGCGAATCGAGAAAGTAAGCCGCATTCTTGTAAAGGTTAAGGAATTGTGTAGGATCGGTATCGTTGTTGAGAATCTCATACTTTGCATAATCCCATTCGGGTTGAAATGGTCCTTTGAAATCTTTCGGATGCGAAATAGCATGCAAGGCATCGTAAAAGAGGAAGGCAAATACCGGCTTATCGGGATTTGCAGCCATCTCCGCTGTACCGCTGAGCCACTCCTTGTTGATATTCATATCTCTATCCACCGCCTTTTCGCCCTTGACTTCGAGGTTGAGGTTTTTCACCTTACTAAATACCGTTCGATGGAAAGGAGGGCTAATAAGCGATGCACTCGTAAGCGTTTTAATTTGGTAGTTATTCTTTTGCATCATATCCACCAAGATGGAGCTGGTGTTCGATGATAAAACATCGTTCCAGTATATGCCCGGAATGCTATAAAAGATGGAGAACACGCCGGTGCGGGTTCCATTACTCCCGCTATAGTGATGATTGTAAACCTCACACCGCTTCGAGAAAGCCGATATATTGGGCATTACTTCGGGATTAAACACCTTATAATACCATGAATCGAGAAGAATAACCACCACGTTGGTTTTTGCGGTAGAGTCGGCAATGAGCGGATTTTGTGGATAGTTTAGTGCCTTGCTCTCCTCCGAATTTCCTACATCAATGCTGCTTTCGCTAAGGGAATCCACCAAACCCATCTTGAGCATAAGTCCCTTGCTGGTAGTTGGGAAAAAGAGCGGATAGTAACGCGACGATTTGGTAATGGGCTTGTAGTTGGCGGCATCGGCCCAAGCATGAAAGAAGTGGCTGAGCACCATCATGAATACCACCCCAATAACAACATATCGGAAACCTCTGAGAGGTCGGCGTTGCTGCCATCGAAAGAGCCGAAATGATGTAAAGAGCATGATTGCTAGAAATAGTAAAACTACCCCTATCATTTGGAAATACTGTGCCAGATGCACCTCGAAAATCTGACCACCGGCACCTCCAAAGAGGAGTTCAAGCGTAAACCGATTGATATGAAAACGATATAGACTAAAGACAAATGTATCGAGAAACAGAATGGCCAAGCCCATGCTGGCTGCCAAAGCCGCCCATACCCATGCCACAGTTCGGTTGGGAACTAGCAGCACCACTGGAACATAAAGAAGCAAGTAGGTGAGCAACGAGAGCATTACAAAGTGGCTGATTGTTACCAGCGTCAGGTAGCCAATGGTGAGCACATTGCCCGCATCGCTAAAGTATTGAAAGTAGCGCGAAGCTATTAGAATATAGAAAAGACTAATAAAAAGGAATACCCATGCCCCTTGCTTTAGCAGTAGTTTACGCATAATGCTCAACGTATTTGTGTTATTGTAGTCCGCAAAAATACTCAAAAATGTGAGTAAGCGATTTAGAAGTTTAGGGGTATCAGTATCTGCAATAAACATCCGTTTTTTTTACCACAGAGGGCACAGAGGAAAAAAGGCACAGAGGGACACAGAGTGTCCTTGGCACATGTTATTTCTTGTTTAATGGTTGTAGTGGTGATTAAATAAAGGCCGTTGCATGCAACAGCCCTACAATTCTTACCTCTAAATGTTCTTCATTGGTAAATGGAATGACATTCTGTGGCAGCCATCCTTTAACATTTAACCTTTAACCAACCTCCTAAAATATATCCCATAGTAGTAAAACCGCAACGAGGATAGGAAAAGCGGAATACCCATGGTAATGTATACAATCAAGAGGTAGTGTGGTGGAATAACACCAAATACCCTAAGCAGAATGCCCGAGGATATCATGGTTGCCATAAGTATGTAGCTGCGGATGTTGAAGAAGGAGAATGCACAAGGCTTTTCCGATTTCAGCGCCATTATTCGCTTGGCATGCTTCATCGATAGCTTCGAAAACAGAAACAGATAAAACAGTACACCACCTAAAATGCTGAATCCTATCTCTACGCTTTGCAATGGGGTGCCGCTATGCAACAACGAAATGCCCTTATAAAGCAGCATGCCGCCCGCAAAGGTCCACACAACCGCGGCAAAGAAGAGGAGATGGCGCTTAGGCGCCCACGGTTTCATGGATTGTGCAATGCTCATATGTGCTTTCGCTGAATGGATTTAAGGCAAATATACATGATTGATATTCTTCACCGAAGAATTGTGGATGAATGATTTTGGTTTCCCCACTATTGCTGCTGAATTAGTCGACTACGCACACAGAATTTACCTTCGGGAGGAATTAGCAACAGCTATATCTTTTTCATCATCTATATGCCAACAAATGATTTCAATGTAAACTTAAAATCGCTCCCTTTCCCCACTTCACTTTCAGCCCAAATTCTCCCACCATGTATCTCCACAAATTCTTTGCAAAGGAATAACCCTAAACCAGTGCCTGTTTCTTTATCTGTCCCTTTAGTGGTGACTTTGTGAGATATGTTAAAGAGTTTATTTAATATTTCTGGTTGTATGCCCAATCCATTGTCAGCAACAGTTATGGTAACATCCGAATCGGTTTGAATTGCAGAAATACTAATACACCCGCCTTTATGGGTGAATTTGATTGCATTTGAAATTAAATTACGAAAGACCGTACTTATCATATTTACATCGGCAAAGACGAATATATCCGCATCAATAGAATGGGTTATTGTTATGTCCTTATTCCTCGCATTTAGGACAAGATTATCAATAGCATTGATACAAACCTCTGCCAAATTTTGCTTTTGGGGCTCATAGGTTATCTTTCCTGATTCAGCCCGCGCCCACAACAACAGGTCGTCTAATAAGTGATAAGTATTTTGCGCTGAACTAAATATCATTGATAATTGGCTCTCGATCCTACCCCTATCTTCATGATGAATTCTTTCAATGAGTAATTCCAGAAAGCCAAGAATTGACTGAAATGGACTTTTCAGATCATGCGCTAAAATTGAAATAAATCGGTCCTTGTTTTCATTCAATTTTTCTAATTCATCATTGGATGTATTTAGTTGTCGTAAGGTTATTTCAAGTTCATGCTTTTCTTTAATTAATTCGCGCTGAAGATTGCCTAAATCGCGATTCAACTTATGCATCGTTATATTCTGTTCAATAAGGTGATTCGCTTTTACTCCACCTATAATAAGTAGCCTGTTTTCTTTCCTGTATATTTGTGCCGAGATTGATGTGTTAATAGAGCTATAATCACCTAAAGTTAAAAATCCATCAAAAATAAGTGGGATCGTATTGTCTAATAACAAAAGAGCGTCAAAGTTTGGATTAATCAAGGACTCGCAAGGATCTCCTTTAAAAAGTAGTGTAATTGCTTTATTCGCAAAAATCAACTCCTTATTGGTAGAGAATAATGCTACAAATAGTATATCACTATCTATTATTGAATGATTAAATTCTTTATACCATTCAGAAATAATATCCTCTTCCAACATAGTTAATGAAATGAATTTGGCGCATCAAGCTTCTCGTTCGAAACTATTACAAATATTGGAATATTCACTTGCATCCATTCGTAATAGGGATAAACCTCGGCATAAGAAGTTGCAGATAAGACTTCTTTTAACACAATTATCCAAGTGTTCAATTGAGCAGCCCAGTAATTAGTGGTAAACCCATGACTACGATACGCTCTAAAAACCCACAGTACGGTTTCTACTAATACATCAGGATTGTTGTTTTTCAGTATGGACGCAATAAACCGTACATGATTGGAATGATTGTCTTTCATCATGCTGATATTGTCCAAGCCCACCAGACTTTCAATATCTGGCCGTTCGAGCATCCGCGAATTGATATTCGAAATAAGTAGATCGGCGTTTTGGTTATACTCTTCAGCAGCGCTGATACTGACTTGTTTTAGACGTTTTGCAGAAGTTAATAGATCGTTTTTATCCATTGCTATCGATGTTTTGGATGAATAATTCGAGACTTCTCATATCCGATTTATAAATCACATTGGTATACTTCAATAGCGTGTCTTGCCCACCATGCGTGAATGCTTGACCGCCAACCAATATTGTAAGTTCAGGAAATTCCTCTTTAAATTCCTGTATCATGGTTTCGAGCAACGGTAAGTGGAAATTTGATATTTCGGTGATATTGTGCCACTTGTTTCGGTGATATTGTGCCACAAAAAAAGGATGATTTCGTGACCAAATTTATGAATTAATTTGAGTTTTTTTCATCTTGTTTTTTCTCATTGACTCTCCTGTTAATTCAATGCGATGTGAAGAGTGAACCATGCGGTCTAGAATTGCATCGGCAATGGTTCCTTCGCCAATTGTTTCATGCCAGTTTTTTACTGGTATCTGTGCGGCAATGATAATAGAAGTCTTGTCATATTTCTGTTCAACGATATCCATTAGGGCATTTCTTGCAGGATCGTCAAAGGCTGTTAACCCAAAATCATCCAG
>NZ_FMYP01000024.1 GCF_900096565.1 Williamwhitmania taraxaci | reverse complement strand
GGATAATGCGGGGACGACAGCGCATCCTAAAGCTCTTTTCGGCCAAGAAATACCACCTGCTGCTGGAGTGAAGCGGCCACGCTGCTGTGCCCAATGGGAAAGGTATGCCCGCGCCTCAATAGCTAGTAATTGAATACCTGACACTTACGGTTCGTTACGGTTTTTATTGTTGCAGGCTTCCAAAAAAGGAAGTTGCAAACCATAGGGGGAGCGAAAAACGGAAGAAGTGACGCAAAGAAGGGCTATGTCGAACCAAAAAAATGGCAAAATATCCACCAAGCAAACCTAAATACGCTAAGATTTAAAACCTAGCAATCGACCTGCGGATTTAAGGTAATAACAAAAAATACCTTTATAATAAAAATTGCATTGCCCTTAATAAATACAATAAAACTACACGGCAAACACTGTTAAAGAAGCATTGCCCAGGTTACACGGTGCTAACCAAATCAAATGTTGGAAATTCAGCCAGCATCTCAAACTGTTTGTCGGTTAAGGAGATTCGAGCTGCGTAGTGAGCGAGTCCATTGGTTATAGCCAGAAATGGAACCTGAAGGGTAATGTTGTAGCGAGCAACTTGAGCAAACACTTCATTAGTCAAGTTCACCGAAGGTGCTTTACATTCAACTAATAAAACCGGATTCCCAGTCTTGGAATAGGCAAGAATATCGCAGCGTTTGGTAAGCCCATTAAGTTTCAACTGCTGCTCTACCGAAATAAGCCCTTTGGGATAGCCCAACTGGTCTACCATGAAGTTTAAAAAATTTTGTCGAACCCACTCTTCGGGGGTTAATGACACAAACCGCTTCCGGAAAGAATCAAAAACCTCATGTCCATTAGCCACTTCCCGAATATTGAGGTTGCACGTGGGTAAATTCAACTCGATCATTACAAATCTTTATACCTTTCAAAGAAAAGAAAAACTGAAGAGAAAAAAAAATTTCATACTTTGCTACCCAAACACAAAAACAGAAAACCCATGGAGATCGTAACTAGAAAGCCAAACGATGCAGAAAAACGGCTAGCCCAAGACTGGACCATCTGGACGAAAGAGGTTTCAGAGTTCCCTTGGCATTACGACGAAAAAGAAACCTGCTATATACTCGAAGGTCAAGCAAACGTGATAGATACTGAGGGGAACAGCATAGTCTTTGGACCTGGAGATTGGGTTGAATTTCCAAAAGGAGTTAACTGCACATGGAAAATAAACTCACCCATTAAAAAACGCTATTTTTTCGGGTAATCATCTTACAACACAACAAGATCTTGCTCTTCTTTTCCGAAAACCAAGAAAGAGGAAAAGCGTTATCTTTGTTTAATAATTATAGAACGAGAATTTTATGAAGACAAAAGAAGAAATTGTGGAAAACTGGCTCCCTCGATATACAGGAATGAAACTCGAAGAGTTTGGCTCGCATATAGTGCTTACAAACTTCGGCTACTACTTGCACCTCTTTTGTGAATGGAATAATGTAGAGGTTGCTGATCCCACCGCCAACATGCCAGCTGTAACCGCCGGCAATATTACCATGATCAACTTTGGTATGGGTAGCCCCAATGCAGCCACCATCATGGACCTACTCTTTGCAGTGCATCCCAAGGCCGTTCTCTTTTTGGGCAAGTGCGGGGGGTTAAAGAAGAAGAATAGTCTTGGCGACCTAATACTACCCATTGCAGCCATTCGAAGCGATGGAACCTCCAACGATTACTTACCTCCAGAAATACCCGCTCTACCCGCCTTTAACATGCAGCGGGCGCTCTCTTCGGCTATTCGGAATAATGGAAGAGACTACTGGACCGGAACCGTATACACCACCAACCGTCGAGTGTGGGAATTCGACGAACGGTTCAAGAATTATCTCACAAAAACCAGAGCCATGGCCATCGATATGGAAACGGCCACTATCTTTGTGGTTGGTTTTGCCAACGAAATACCATGCGGAGCCTTACTTCTTGTATCGGACCAACCTATGATCTCGGACGGAGTAAAAACTTCGGCCAGCGACAAACGGGTAAGCGACAGCTTTGTGGAGGACCACTTAAGAATTGGATTAGAGGCCATGCACGAAATTATTAACAACGGTGAATCCGTAAAACACCTGAGATTCTAGAACTCTATGGCAAAAAATAATGCAGTAGGAGAATACCAACGAATTATAAAAGATCTGAAAGCAAAGATCTACAAGCCCATCTATGTGCTGATGGGAGAAGAGGCCTACTACATCGACCAAATTACCAATTACATTTCGGCAAACGTGCTATCGGATGCCGAGAAAGCGTTCAATCAACTCACCCTTTACGGAAAGGATGTGGATGCTGCTGCCATTATTAATGCAGCACGCAAGTTCCCAATGATGGGCACCCACCAAGTGATTATTGTTAAGGAGGCACAAAATCTGAAGGCAATTGGCGACTTGGATATGTATGTGCAAGCCCCCCAAAAATCGACCATCCTAGTAATTGCGGCAAAGCATAAGGCAATCGACAAGCGAACGAAATTCCTTAAGAAAGCCGCCGAAATTGGGGAGGTTTTTGAATCGTCGAAGCTGTATGATAGCGATATTCCGCAATGGATATCCACCTACCTGAAGGCGAAAGACATTACAATATCCGAAAAAGCTGCTTTTTTGCTGAAGGAGTACCTTGGAACCGATCTCTCTAAGATTGCCAACGAGCTGGAGAAACTCATGATTACCCTTCCTGCTGGAAGTAAGTCGATTAACGACGACAACGTTATTCAGAATATAGGAATAAGCAAAGATTATAACACTTTTGAACTCAACAAAGCTATTTCGAATAGGGATATGCTCAAGGGGCTCATGATTGCCGATTACTTTGCACGTAACCCAAAGGACAATCCAATGGTTCTCACAATTATCTCTCTATTCAATCACTTCTCAAAGTTATTGACCTACCACATGCTGAAGGACAAATCGAAGGAGAGCGTTGCCGCAAAGCTTAAAATAAACCCATATTTTGTGAACGATTACAAATCGGCTGCGCAAAACTTTTCTGCAACTAAAACAGTCCAGGTGATAAACCTGCTCCGTGAATACGATATGAAGTCGAAAGGTTGGGGAGGCAACACATCCTCCGACGGAGAGTTGCTGAAAGAATTACTCCTTAAAATTTTATACTAAAGAGCCACCATGATTAGCATAACGCTTATTATTCTCATAGTAACCATAGCCATTTCTTACTGGGGATTGACAAATAAAGAGGTATTCAACAAGCTAAGCCTGATACCTTACCGAACCATCCACAAGAAAGAGTACTATCGTGTTTTTACACATGCATTTCTACATGCCGATTACATGCACCTTGGGGTAAACATGTTTGTATTCTATTCCTTTGGTACTTACGTGGAGAATATTTTCAATCAGCTGCAAGAGAACGGGGTGATTAGATCGGCAGCAGTTACGTACCTCACCTTATACATTGGGGGCATAGTAATTGCAACCCTTACCTCCATAAAAAAGCACAAGGACAACCCTTACTACGTTTCCATTGGAGCCTCAGGAGCCGTTTCGGCAGTAGTATTCACCTCTATTTTTTTTGCCCCTTGGCAGATGCTCTACTTCTTTTTCGTAATTCCTATTCCAGGGATAGTATTCGGAGTATTATACCTGCTTTATACCACTTACATGAGTAAAAAGAGTGGTGACAATATTAACCACGACGCCCACTTAACCGGTGCTCTTTTTGGATTTCTTTTTCCTCTACTTATTAATCCAAAACTCTTTTTATACTTCCTAGCGGCACTAGGTCTATAACGATGCAAAAAGCTATTTTTCTAGACCGAGATGGGGTGCTCAACAGCGACGAGGGGCACTACTACGTTTATAGGGTTGACGATCTTATTTTGAACCCCGGTGTGATTGAGGCACTCTCGGCTCTTCAAGAAAAAGGATACCTGCTAATTGTGGTTAGCAACCAAGGAGGAGTTGGACGCGGTGAATACACTCGCCAACAGGTGAATGCCTTTCACGGGAAACTGGAGCAAATATTGGCTTCGGCCAGAGTTAAACTCACGGAGATATACTACTGTCCTCACCACGAATCTACAAGCAAGTGCCTCTGCCGCAAGCCGCAACCATTAATGATTGAGAAAGCTGTCGCACGCTACAACATTGATATCAAGGCCTCGTTTTTAATTGGCGATAGTCCTCGCGACATTGAAGCAGCCAAAGCCGCAGGTGTTAAGGGGATCCTCGTTAAGACTAACGGAAATCTGCTAGACGGTATTAAGGAAATCCCTTAATGGAAAATCCATCCACATACAAGAGCTGGTGCTGCTTAAACGGAGAGTTCTTCGACCCCGAGAAGCCACTTCTGACGCTTCAAAACAGAGGCTTCTGCTATGGGGATACTCTCTTTGAAACCCTTCATGCATTTGGAACCGAACCACGCCACTTCCAACTCCACTATCGCAGATTAATGGCCGGGATGGAGGTTCTCGGCATGCTAGTTCCCCCAGCCTTTGCCCAGGAGCAACTCTATGGATTAACGGTAAAACTGCTGAATAAAGTTAGAATTTTCACCAGTGCACGTGTAAGGCTTACGGTGTTCCGAAACGATGGTGGATTATACACCCCCGCCTCCGACGAAGTCTCTTTTACAATAGAAGCATCACCCTTGGAGCAACAAAAATACCTCCTTAACGAAAAAGGCATTTTTATTGACCTCTACCCAGAGATGGTTAAGCCCCAGAATATACTGTCGTCCTTTAAAACAGGAAACGCATTGCTCTTTGTTATGGCAGCGAGGTATAAGAAAAGCAACGGATTGGGCGATTGTATTATCCTCAACTCCGAAGGTAAGCTGGTGGAGGCTACCAGCTCCAACCTATTTCTGATTAAGGGCAAGAACCTTTATACGCCTCGACTTTCGGATGGATGCATCGCTGGGGTAATGCGCCAAAAAGTGATTGAATTAGCTCCAAAAATTGGATTAACGGTGAATGAAAACTGCTCATTGACAGAAGCAAACCTGCTAGCCTCAGACGAAATCTTCCTTACCAATGCTGTTTCGGGAATACGATGGGTAATGGGCTATCGGGATCGGCGATACTTTTGTTCCCACACCAAGAAGTTGAATGTAATGTTGAATAAAGAAACCTTCGAAATCTAGTTCATAATTGGGTTCTCAGGATAGTTGAGCCAAATCCGAAAATCGTCACCCAACCCTTCCACCGTCATTTTCCACAAATCATGCCCCGGCTGCATAATTGCTACCGCATCGAGCGTTGTTACAACCCAAGAATCTATAGATAACTCACTGATTAGCTGATCTCCAGTCCATCCAGAATAACCAAAGAAAAACTTTATCTGATGGGATTGCACGGCACCTTCCCGGATTAACCTTTTCAATTCATCAAAATCGCCTCCCCAAAAAAGGTCTTCGAATAGGTGTTTTGAACCGGGAACAAGTTCCCCAAGCGTATGTATGTAATGAACACTATTGGGGCTTACCGGTCCACCCACCGAAACATGGGATAAAAAAAGAGGAAAGCCATCCAGCAGTTCAGAAAGCGAGGCTTGAACTGGTTTGTTAAGAACGAATCCCACCGAGCCCTTCTCGTTGTGCTCAGTCAAAAGAATTACCGATCGGGAGAAATAAAAGTCGTTGAGAGAAGGATCAGAAACAAGCACCTTTCCTTCGGCAGGCTGAACCGGTGTATGATCAACCTTAAAAAAATTATGTTTTTCCAATTTCATGCACATTCAATTTCTTAAGCAAATTAATCTATTTTTCACACTTTACGAAGAAAAAGTCACTGAATATGTTACATATTTGAGTATTTGTGATAATTCTCAGCGTAGATGCAGAAAATAACACATTTTGCGTTGGCAAAAGGAATAATTGCTACTTTAAGGAAATTTTAATTATGAGCAAAATATTTTTCTCAGTCCTTTTGGGGTTAGTGTTCATCCTTTCACCGTTTTCAACTGCAGCTAATGGGCAGGAGCAATCCTTCAAGATCACTTCCCCTTGGTTCTTTGTAAAGGAGATCCCTGCTAAATTTGAGATCAGTTCAAAGAGAAACACTACTGTTGAAGATACCATACAAGCAATAATTACTACTCCCGATACTACCTATACCTTTTGTCTGATTAATGGAAGCGGAACCATCTCGGTGCCCATCCAACAAAAAGGAATAGTAACGGTGGAGATCTCCAACTATAAAGAGGAGATTGACGTAAATCCTATCCCGCTCTGGTTTTCGATAATACCACCACTGATAGCCATTCTGCTTGCCTTGCTGCTAAAAGAGGTTTATACAGCTCTTTTTTTGGGGATTATTATGGGAACAGCAGCAATGCACTTTTATTCCGGAAGTAACATACTAACCGCACTCTTCCAAGGGATCTTTACGTTTATCGACACCTACCTTATTCGAGCCATTGCCGACGTGGGGCACGCCTCCATTATTGTTTTTTCGCTGCTTATTGGAGCCATGGTAAGCCTTATTACTGTTAATGGAGGTATGAAGGGTGTGGTCGACGTATTGGCAAAAAGAGCTCGCTCGCCCCGTTCCGGACAAATGATTACTTACCTGCTTGGCATCGCCATCTTCTTTGACGATTATGCAAACACTATGGTGGTGGGCAATACCATGCGGCCGGTAACCGATCGCCTAAAAATATCGAGAGAGAAGTTGGCATACATAGTGGATGCTACCGCTGCACCGGTTGCCGCCTTAGCTCTCATAACCACTTGGATTGGCATTGAACTTAGCTACATTCAAGAAGGGCTCAACGCCATCAACATCGACGAGAGCGCATACTCTGTGTTCATTAAATCGCTCAACACCCGCTTCTACCCCATATTCACCATCATCTTCATGTTTATGATAATTTGGATGAAAAGGGATTATGGCTCTATGTACAAGTTCGAGATAATGGCTCGAGAAGCAAAGCCGGAGGAGGAACCACAAGCGAATAGCAATTCAACAACGCACCTTGAGGAGGTTACCGACAAGGCTCGATGGTATAATGCAGTAATTCCTGTTTTAGTAGTTGTGTTTGGTACCATCATAGCGCTATTCTATACTGGTTACAGTCCCGAAGTTTGGGACAATCAATCCATTACCTTTGGAACAAAGGTAATGGACACCATTGGGCGTTCAAACTCTTATACTGCGCTGCTTTGGGCATCGATTCTCGGAGTGCTTTGTGCCCTTGGTCTTACCCTTACCCAACGGCTGGTCAACCTGAACCGCAGCATGGAAGCCTTGATTGATGGAATAAAAACGATGCTTCCAGCTATTCTAATCCTAGTCATGGCTTGGTCGCTTGCCGCCATTACCATGGAGTTACACACGGCCAACTATATTAGCGGCCTGCTAATTAAGATGCAAGTTTCGCCTTACCTTATGCCGGCACTAACCTTCGTTTTGGCAGCAGCAATTGCCTTTTCAACCGGAACGTCGTGGGGAACAATGGCAATTCTTTACCCACTAATTCTACCGGCCAGCTGGCTGATAAATCAGCAAAACGGGCTGTCCTACGATACGTCCATCAACCTATTCTATGGAGTTATCTCTTCGATCCTTGCCGGTGCGGTTTTTGGCGACCACTGCTCCCCGATCTCCGACACCACCATTCTAAGCTCACTGGCATCGGGATGCAACCACATTAACCATGTAAAAACCCAAATGCCCTACGCTCTAACCGTTGCAGGTGTATCGCTTTGTATCGGCATCATTCCCTCAGCTTACGGTGTATCAACATGGATTCTTTACCCAGTGGGAACACTTATCATGTGGGCAATAATCAGGAAAGTTGGGAAGAAAACCTAGATACTTTCTTTTAACGTAATTTTACAAAGAAAAGTAAAGTCGGACGATGAGCCGACTTTACGTTCAAAACCGTGAAATAAGCACTAGTAAAGTTCCGGATATCGCTTTGGATTACCCTCGTGCATAATGGCATAGATGGCCTCAAATACATCCTCCGAGTTGGGGTTGGAGAAGTAATCACCATCGGTTGTGTAAGCCGGACGATGCTCCTTAGCTGTTACTGTACGAGGCTCAGAATCGAGGTAACGAAAACCCTTCTGCTCCTCGAGTACCTTCTGCATCATGTAGGCAGTAGCCCCACCCGGAACATCCTCATCGAAAAAGAGAATGCGGTTGGTTTTCTTAAGCGATTCCAAAATAACCCCACCGGTATCGAAAGGAAGCAATGTTTGCGCATCAATAAGTTCGACAGAAATTCCAAAGTCGACCAGCTGATCCACCGCATCTTGCGCAATCCTTACACAGGAGCCGTAGGTCACCAATGTGATATCGGTTCCCTGAGTTAATACCTCAGGAATTCCCAACGGCACAGTATATTCGCCAAGATTATCGGGGCGTTTCTCCTTTAGTCTGTATCCGTTGAGCGGCTCAATTACTAAAGCGGGATCATCGGACTGTAGCAGAGTATTATACATACCAGCTGCTTGGGTCATGTTGCGTGGAACGCAAACGTACATTCCTCGAATGGAGTTTATTACCATACTCAGCGGTGAGCCCGAATGCCAAACTCCCTCCAACCTATGACCTCGGGTGCTAATAATCAATGGGGCTTTTTGTCCGCCCTTGGTGCGCCAGAGCAAGGTGGAGACATCGTCGCTTAGCGTTTGCAGACCATAGAGAAGGTAGTCGAAGTATTGAATTTCGGCGATAGGTCGTAGCCCTCGAAGCGCAAGGCCTAACCCCTGCCCAATGATGGAAGTTTCGCGAATACCGGTATCGGTAACCCGCAGTTCTCCAAACTTTTCCTGAAGACCCTCGTAGGTTTGGTTTACACCACCAATTTTGCCCACATCCTCACCAAAAACCACCAGTTTGGGGTATTTGGCAAAAAGAATATCGTAGTTATCGCGGATAATCTCCCTTCCATTTACCATAGGCGACGATTCAGAGAAGATTGGCGCAATCACCTTCTGCACTAGAGCAGAACGCTCGTTTTCGCAATAAAGAAGTGTGCTATACCTATCCTTTCCATCCTCGATGCTTGCGCGCAACCAAGTACCCAAATCATCCTGCAACTTTTCACGGATGGAGCAATCGGTGCAAACATGTCTTAGTATCCGCTTGGCAGTGCTGAGGTTGTCCTTGCGAATAGGAAATGCAATACGCTTCAACTCTTGGGTGAGCAACCCCACCTTATCTACCTTCTCTCGCTTGCAGATACAGGAGCGATTATCAATAATTTTAACCAGTGCATCGCGCTCGGCCTTAATAGGTTCAGTGTATTTTTTCCAAGCAGCGTTCTTGGCAACCTTCGCTTCAGTCTCCGTTTTCAGTATTATTACATCGAGTTCCTCGGCTGTGGCAATGCCTTCGGATTCGATCCACTGCCTAAATTTCAGCAGACAATCGAACTCCAACTCCCATGCAAGTCGCTCCTTACTCTTATACCGCTCATGCGAACCGGATGTAGAGTGTCCTTGGGGTTGGGTCAACTCAACCACATGAACCAATGCAGGAACGTGCAGTTTCCTCGATTTGTCCACCGCTTCGGCATAAGCCTCCACCAGTTTAGAATAGTCCCAGCCGTTAACCTTATAAATTAGCATACCGCTCTTGTCGCCCTTGCCCTTCTCAAAGCCTTTTAGCGCTTCGGAGATGCTACTTTTGGTGGTTTGAAGGTCGCGCGAAACTGAGATTCCATAACCATCATCAAAAACCGACATAACCAGCGGCACCTGCTGCACCGCGGCAGCATTCATCACCTCCCAAAAGTGGCCTTCGGAGGTACTAGCGTCGCCTATGGTTCCAAAGGCAACTTCATTTCCATTTTCAGTAAAGTTCTTCTCCCCATTTATCTCCTTAATGTTTCTATAGAGCTTAGAGGCATAAGCCAATCCAAGAAGTCGCGGCATTTGACCTGCGGTGGGTGAAATATCGGCCGAAGAGTTCTTTTGGGCCATAAGGTTTTTCCAGCTACCGTCGGGGTTAAGGCTGCGCGTGGCAAAGTGGTTATTGAAGACTCGTCCAGCGTTTCCCGGATTCTGCTCCACCTCAGTTTGGCCATAAAGCTGGGCGAAAAACTCCTCTGCCGAATAGATACCAGAAGCCATCATCCAAGTTTGGTCGCGGTAATAGCCCGAGCGCCAATCGCCGTTGTGAAAATTCTTAGCCAGAGCCAGCTGCGCAAGCTCCTTCCCATCGCCAAAAATTCCAAATTTCGCCTTCCCGTTGAGCACCTCTTTGCGCCCAAGCATAGAGAGTTGCCGGCTAAGCCATCCAATATAAAAATCGTTTAAAATCTCTTCCTTACCCAATTTTGCCATGGAGAATATATTTTGAAGAAGTGAGGTAAATCCGTTTTGTAACCGTT
The DNA here is from genome assembly GCF_900096565.1 of Williamwhitmania taraxaci. Lineage (NCBI taxonomy): Bacteria > Pseudomonadati > Bacteroidota > Bacteroidia > Bacteroidales > Williamwhitmaniaceae > Williamwhitmania > Williamwhitmania taraxaci. The sequence goes on along the minus strand of NZ_FMYP01000024.1, from coordinate 38,980 downwards.
TTCGGTAGTCACTACATAAACCCGAAGATAAGGTTTTTGTTTAACGTTTTTGGAGGTAAACAGGAAGAAATGAAAGGAGTAAGAACGGTTAATTCAATCGAGGGTATGCCGACGTCGGTCTTCAATCTCCAAATTTCCGACGAAAACCACTATCTTTACAAAAAAAATGGTTGCATTAAAACTAATTGGTATTGCGTCATTGCTTATGGCATTTGTAGTAATAGGGCTAGGTTTTAACATATTTTTCCTCAAGAAAAAATTTCCAGAGACAGAGGTTGGGCACAACAAGGATATGCGCAAGCGCGGAATTAAATGTGCCCGCACCGAGGAGATGCTGCTGCTGAAAAAGTTGGGTAAGCGTCCAGCCAATGAGAACTGCGAATCGTGCCATGGTGAATGTCCTATCTTTGCCGACGAACCAAAACTATAGCCCTTTCGAACATTTTTCAATTTGGGAGGTTAGTAGAAAAAAGATTTCAAATGGTAGCGATAAAACTCATTGTCATAGCAATTGTGGTGATGGCCATATTCATGGCAGCCATGTCGATACGGCTTCTGTTCAAGAAAAACGCAAAATTTTCGGGAGGCTCCTGCAGCAGTAGTCCAACGCTTGACGGCAAGGGCACATCGTGTGGTTGTGGGGGAGGCAGTTGTTCGACCGAAAAATAGCCAACGACTAAAAACAAAAACGCCCATCGGTAAGCCGGTGGGCGTTTTGTTAAATACCTACTGCAAGGACAAAATGTCTGCGTAATCGGTAGTATTACTTCACAAAGGGAGCTCCAAAAGGAAGCACGGTCTTTCCGGCCAAATCGTTGATAATGATGGCACCCATCATGTACCAAGCAGCAAGGGCACAGAAGATTAGTTCATAACCTGCAACCACGTTGAAGATAGGGTCGCCAAAATGACCAATAATCAGGAGTAGGAAACCCACAACTAATAGTCCAAAGGTTATTGCCATAGCCTTGTGCACTCGTAGCGAGGCCACAAACATGATAATAGTGTAGAGCATCCAAGCAAGGAGGTAGTATCCAACATCGGAGCTGCTCGACTTGTATACATCAAAGAAGTTGAGCACCCAAATAATGCCAAGTCCAATCCAGAACGAGCCATAGCCAACAAAGGCGCTATATCCAAAGTTATTACCCATTTTCTGCTCCTGAAAACCAGCAATCATTTGAGCCAATCCACCAAAGATGAATCCCATGGCAACCACAGGACCAAGGCCCATTATGCCAATGTTGTGGAACTGAAGAAGAAGTGTAGTTAATCCGAAGCCAGCGAGGCCTACAACGGCGGGGTTAGCATTCTTTTTTTCCATTTGAGTCGAGTTGTTTTAAATTTGGCCAAAGATAGATATTTGCGCAACAAATTATTGCATGGTGCATTAGAGCACAAGAAATAACTTAGCAATAATATTTCAGCACAATTAATGTTGATTGTATCCTTGGCGCCACAGAATAATTATAAGCATTAAAACAGGGATAGAACCTTGAATGAGTACAACCGCACAAACCATATTACACAGAAAAAGGCGCTCTTAGATGGATGTACTATTCATGTTTTCTATTTCTGTATAGGGTTTGTCTATAGCATTCTACTCGTCCTTAGAACAGTGGCAACAAGCACTACTCCCAGGGTTAGACAATGGTAAATGGCCCTTCGGACAACAAAATTAATTATTCAAGGAATGGCCTAAAATGCCCAGCCAAATTTGAGCAACTCAAAATCTAAAATATATTCGTTATCGTCATCCATACTCAGAATTCCACTGGCAAACTTGTTGCTTTCGCCTACAATGTACCGGCCAAAACTAATACTTGTGCCCCAGTATAAACCTCGGTAGGAAAAAATCCGATACCCTATACCTACACCCACGCCTAGTTTGCTTTCGTCACTTTTGGTATTGGTAACTGAACTGCCGAATAGGTAATCCTCACCCAAGGTCCCTTTTAAGTAAGCATAGCGTGCAAATGCACTCAAATAAAATCCATTTTGGGTATTGCCTAGAAAATACCTGAAGTGGCAATCTACAGTAATATCGATTAAATCGCCAGACTCCTTTTGACCTTGAATGTAAAACGGTATGGATACTTCGGCTTGCCGGTTTATATTGAATAGCGAAACGCCACCGCTTACGGTAGGATAACTATCGATCATGAGTAAACGAAAAAAATTAAACTCTAACCCCACCTTTTTTTCAGCTAGTGGTGAGTTTTTACTCTCGGCATACATCTTCTTCTGAAAATTGTATATGGAATCGATCTTTGCAGAAGTTGAAATGGTATCCTTAACCTGCGCATTTAGTAGCAATGGAACGCATGCAACAATTACGACTAGGCCTCTTTTAAATATCGAAATCATCTCATAGGAGTAGGTGAGTTGTTTTTCAAAACCATCACTTTGCGCTATCGCAACGCAATACAAATCTAAACTTTTTTATGGTGATACCATTCCTGAAAAAGGCAAAAAGTATCCGATGAGAAACAGAGATACACTATACCAATTTTACATCCCCGCCCCCTGCAGCTCGCTCAAATTTCGGTAGAGCCCATTCTCAAGTTGCAGCAACTCCTCATGAGTGCCCTGCTCCACAATGCTCCCTTGGTTGAGAACCAAAATCATATCGGCTTGGCGAATGGTAGAGAGACGATGGGCAATAACAATGGAGGTGCGGCCGTGCATCAACTTCTCAAGCGCATCCTGCACCAGCCGCTCCGATTCGGAGTCGAGCGAAGAGGTGGCCTCGTCGAGGATAAGAATTCTTGGATTTTTAAGCACAGCACGGGCAATAGCAATGCGCTGCCGCTGACCACCCGAAAGTTGCGTGCCACGCTCGCCCACCAGCGTTTCAAGCCCCTCGGGAAACTGGCTAATAAACTCCCACGCATTTGCCTGCCGAGCTGCCTGCTCCACCATAGCTTCGGTAGCGTTAGGTTTTCCATAGGCAATATTATCTCGGATGGTACCACCAAAGAGAAAGATATCCTGCGGCACAATGGCCATTTGGCTCCTCAGCACCGAAATGGGAAAAGCGCGGCCATCTTTCCCATCGAATAGAATCATACCAGAAGAAGGCTCGTACAGCCGGAGCAGCAGTGAAACAAGCGTACTTTTACCAGCACCGCTTGGACCGACTAATGCCACGAGTTTGTTGGGAGGAATAGTTACCGAAATGTCTTTCAGAACCTCCATGTCGGTGCGCGAAGGGTAGGTAAACGAAAGGTTTTGCAGCTGAATTCCACCATGCAGCAAATGGTCGCAGGCAGGTGTTACCACCTCCTCAACAGGCTCTATCTCCTCATTGAATATTTCGAGTAGATCTTCCGTAGCACCAATAAATTTTTGCACGCGCGAAAACACATCGGCCATACCGCCAATGGTTCCACCAATAAAGCCCGAGTAAATCACAAACGAGAAGAGTTCGCCAGTAGCCAGTTCGCCCGTACCCAGCATAAGCGCCCCTTGCCATATTACGGCCACCATAGCCCCAAACAACCCGAGAATCACAAACGAGGAGAAGGCACCGCGCAACTTTCCATTCTTAATACCTGTGATGGCAATCTCCTTGGTGATGAGCTGGTAGCGCAGCATCTCAAAAAACTCGTTGGTAAAAACCTTCACGCTCTGAATACCCTGCAGCGTCTCCTCTACCACAGTATTGCTCTCGGCGACCTGGCTCTGGGCCTGCTTACTTAACTTACGGATATACCGACCAAACACCACCACCAGCACCATGATAAGTGGCAAAATGGCCAGCATAAAAAACGTCAGTTTATAGCTGGTGAACATCAGCAGCGTAATACCACCGATAATGATAATTAACTGCCGAATAAACTCAGCAAGAGTTGTAGTGAGGGCATCTTGCAGCAGCGTAATGTCCGAAGAAATCCGGCTATTTAACTCCCCCACCCTGCGGTGCTGAAAAAATTTCATAGGAAGCCGAATGAGATGGTTGAAGGTGCTTTGCCGAAGATCGGCCAAAGTTTTCTCGGCCACTTGAGTAAAGAGCACCACCCTAAAGTAGGAAAATAGCGACTGAGCAACCAACACCGCAATAAGCAGAAGGGCAATACGGTTAATTTCGTGCGCCAAATCGCCCTTGTGGCCAAAGTCCACCAACTCGCCAAGCAGCTTAGGAAAAGCCAAACTGGCTAAGCTGGAACCCAGAAGAAAAAGCAGCCCAATACCATACTCTACCCGGTAGGGTTTCAGGTAGCGGTAAAGTTTAAACAGATTTCGTAAACCGGGCAGGGATATTTTCTTTTTGGGCACTTCATAAGTCATGGCAAAGGAATTTTAGCTATTCCGAAGCAACAGGAAACAACGAGCGATGTTCAGAAAAACGAACAAAACATAAAGTAAAACGATTAAATAATTTACATGTTTCATTTTGCCGTTAAAGTAAATGTGATTTACTTTGTGAAGTATAATTTTCATGCCAGGAAATTAAAATCGGTTGGCATATGCTAAGAATGGGTGAACGGATAAGGAATAGGCGGGAAAACCTGAACATTCAAATAAATGATCTGGCCAGCACCATAGGCGTTACACCAAGCCTAATATCGCAGATAGAGAGGGCAAAGGCGTTCCCATCAATAGTTACACTGAAGAAGATAGCCGATGCCTTGCAAACAACCGTAGGCAACTTGATTGGGGAAAACGAGACCTACATGAAGAAGCCGGTGGTGACATTTTCGGAGAAGAAGTTGGTCCAAGCCAACGAGAGCGGTGCCACGCTTTACTTGTTGTCGCACCACGATCAGCAAAAGGTAATGGAACCGCACCTAATTGTTTTTGCACCCAAAACCAGCTCCGAGAACCTGTTAAATGCTACGGTAGGGCAGAGTTTTTACCATATTCTGAAAGGGAACCTCAAAATCGAGATGAATTTTCAGGAGTATCTACTCGGCCAGGGCGATAGCTTTTACGTCAACTCGGGGTATAAGCACACGATATATAACATAGGCGACAGCGAAGCCAATCTGCTATGGATTTCGAGTCATCCTACTCTTTAAAACACTATACCAACCTAAAATAGAAGCAAAATGAACAAGAAAGTTGTAATAATCATGGGATCGAAAGCCGATCTAGATTGGGCAAACCAGATAGCCACGGTGCTCAATAGTTTTGAAATTGAAGCGGTACTGAGAATCGCCTCGGCCCATAAGGTTCCGCTGAAGTGCTACAACCTAATAAAGGAGTATGAGAAAGAGAATGTGGTATTCATTACCATAGCAGGAATGAGCAATGCCCTAAGCGGCTTTACCGATGCCCAAACGCATTGTCCAGTTATTGCCTGCCCTCCTTACAGCGATAAGTTTGGAGGCACCGACCTTTTCTCAAGCGTTCGTATGCCATCGGGAGTTGCACCATTAACGGTACTAAGTCCTGAGAATGCAGCCTTGGCCGCGGCAAAAATTATTGCACTAAGCAACGAGGATGTTCGCGCTATGATTGTTGCCTACCAAAACAAAAAAAGGACAGAACTAGAAAAAGCCGACGACGAACTGCAAAAAAACAGGTTGGCATAGCTGTGGCGGTTGTAAAAAACGGAGGACAGTAGTATCCGTTACAACCTTGCCCATTGGTTTATAAAATCTACTCTCTCAAATATATTGCATAGCCACTAACAAACATTACAGATCAGATTAATGGTATCACAAGCACAAATTGATGAGGCGGCACGGTTAATACGGGAAGGCGAACTGGTTGCCTTCCCCACCGAAACGGTTTACGGATTGGGAGCAAACGCACTTAATCCTGAGGCGGTAGCTAAGATTTTCATAGAAAAAGAACGGCCTTCATTCGACCCGCTAATCGTACACATTTGCAAAATTGAAGACTTAGCGCTGCTTTGCGAGAAGATGGATGAGCGAGTTTTAGCCCTTGCTGCCAAGTTTTGGCCCGGTCCACTAACCATAGTTCTACCTCGCAGCAATTTAGTTCCCGACATTGTATCGTCCGGACTGCCAACTGTTGCCATTCGAATGCCAAACAATGAAATAGCGCTAAAACTTATTGCCGCAGCGCAATGTCCGATTGCCGCCCCTAGCGCAAACAAATTTGGAAAACTGAGCCCAACAAAAGCACAGCATGTAAGAAAGCAATTCCCCTTACTCCCTTGCATATTAGATGGTGGGGCAACCAGCGTTGGAATAGAATCTACCGTTATTGCCATTGAAGATGATGGCTTTAAAATTCTTCGTCCCGGAGTAATTACCCGGCAAGAGATCGAAACGGTTCTGCCCTACTCCACTAGCCCTGTGAAAAACGACCCCTTCTTTGCCTCGCCCGGATTGCTAAACTCGCACTACAGTCCAAACAAACCACTTTACATTGAAGGCGATTATCAGCCAATGGCCGACACGACCAATGCCGGGTACATCTCTTTCACTGGGATGGGTGGCGAAGGCTACAAGCGGGTGGAGTATCTATCGCATACTGGGAATTTGAGTGAAGCAGCGACAAATCTCTTCCGAACGCTGCACAGCCTCGAGGAGTCCGATGTCACCTTTATTGTTGCCGAGCCAATCCCCCTGCAGGGAATTGGGGTGGCCATAATGGATCGCCTAAAAAAAGCAGCTTACCGATTTACGAAAAACGAATCATCGCCCGATAAAGAGCCATAAACAATAGGATTATCGAGCAAAAGACACGCCATCCTTCTTTTTAAAACTATCGAATGAAGAGTTATATGTAGCACCTTAAAATATATACCCATGAAATCGGCAAAGTACAATAACATTTTCAAACTCAACAAAGAGTGGGTTTCGAGAAAGAACAAGGAGAACGAGAATTACTTTTCCGATTTCAGCGAATCGCAATCACCCGATTTCCTATACATAGGATGTTCTGATAGCAGGGTTCCCGCAAACAAAATTACAGGGCTAGAGATTGGAGATCTATTTGTGCACAGAAATATCGCAAACATAGTTTCAAACAACGACTTAAACGTGCAATCGATCATTCAGTATGCGGTTGAGCAATTGAACGTAAAGCATATTGTTGTGTGTGGCCATTACGGATGTGGCGGTGTTCAAGCGGCTCTCAAACAGGAATCTTTTGGTCTGCTCGACAATTGGCTAAGAAACATAAGAGATGTGTACCGTATGCATTATTGCGAATTGGAAAAACTGCCCAACATCGATGTAAAAATAAACAGGCTTGTAGAGTTGAATGTAGTAGAACAGTGCAAGAATATCATAAAAACTTCTTACGTTCAAAAGAGTTACATTCAGAAGGGATACCCTACGGTACATGGATGGATATACAACATGCAAAACGGTGAGTTAGTAGATATGGATATTGATTTTAAGACAATACTCGCCGATGTTCAAAGAGTATACAGGCTCGAATAAAACACTCAAACGGCAAGTTGCGCATAGTAATCAGGATTGACCGCCTCACTCCTACAAAAGACCAACAATTCGGCGAAGAATAGCCACAATACAAAAAAAGCCCGTGCATTGTTGCACGGGCTCTATCATTTAGGAGTGATTACAGTTTAATAAACTGCTTCTTGATAGCTTCCTTCTCCTCGTCAACCGAAATAATGTAAACGCCCTTTGCAAGGTCACTTACATCAACATCGGTATCGCGTCCGTTAATAGGTAGAACCTTAACCATTGCACCACGCATATCGTAAATGCGCATCATTACATTACCCTCGATACCATTTAACTGAATGGTAACTTGGTTTGATGCTGGGTTAGGGAATACAGTGAAACTCGAAGGATCTTCATTCCCAAGTTGAGAAGCAAAAGGATTATCGATACCAGGAGCACCTGCAGCAGCAGTTACACTAACGGTATAGTCTTCCACCTCACCATAGGAGAATGCCTCACAAGCGGTTGGTGCAGCATTGTACTTCATGCTCACGCGCATGCGGGTATTTCCAAGAAGAGCAGTTGTTGGAATAGCAACGCTGTAGGTAAGGGTTGTGGCCAGTTTTGAAGAACCAGAAGCAACCAACTCAGCAGCATCGAAAGTACCATTTTGGTTAAAGTCAATCCAAACAGCAAAAAACTCAGTGTAAGCAGTGCTCTTGAAACCAGCGCTTAGGTAAATAGAAACCGAAGAACCGCGAGCTACACTACCCACCAATGCGGTATTGTCTTTGTAACCAGCCTCTGCACCTGATGTTCTGTTGATTCCAGCAAATTGAACTAGATCAATCCATTCGTCTGTAACACTATTACCCTTTGATGTGCAATAGGTAATAGTTTGATTAACTGTTGTAAAACTTTGCTGAGCACCATAAGATGTTCCATTCGAGTTAGTTGCATAAGCCCTTACATAGTAAGTTGTATTAGCCGCAAGACCCGAAACATTCGCAGTAAACGAGCCTGTACCACTGCCACTTGCAACAGTAGAACTAGCGGTTGTTGGATTGGCAGAAGTCCCATAGCAAATTCCTCTAGCACTTACAGTAGCACCGCCATCAGCAGTTACGTTACCACCACAAGTTGCAGCAGTTGCAGTTACAGCAGAAACAGACGAAGTAGTAACGGTAGGAACAGTTGACGCAGTAGCAGCACTGATCGAAACATTATCAATATACCAAGCATCAATTTGGTAGAGGTTACCATCCACAACAAAAGCAATGTAGGTAGTTGCAGAGTTAAGGCTGCTGGTGATGGTGGTATTTACAGTAATAGGACCAACATTAGCATTGGAAACCGAAGCCAACGACCAAGTTGCATTAGTCCAGTTTACCTTATCGGTAGAAGTTTGAATACGAAGAGTTGCACCAGCGCCATAGTCGTCAAACATATGCTTAAAGCTCAAAGTCAACTGAGAAACGCCTACAGTGTTAATAGCGGGAGTAATAACTCTAGTTGTAGCAGGGCTCAAGTTCACATAAGTGCACTTTAACTCGTAAGCAGAACCACCCGCATTAGCGGTATTAGACATTGACCAACGCTCGGTTATACCAGTTCCTACATTTTGGGTAGCCCATCCGGAAGGAAGAGTTGATGTTCCAAAATTTTCAGTAACAGGAAGAGTCAACGAAGAAGGATTAGCCGAAGTAGTAAAGCTTTGCTGAGCACCATAGGTAGTTCCAACCGAGTTTACCGCCTTCACTCTGTAGTAATAGGTAGTATTATTAGCAAGGCTTGCAAGTGCAGCAGAAACAGCCGTTGCCGAAGCACCGGTTACTGAAGCAGGAGAAGCATTTTCAGTTGAACCGTAGCTGGTTGTTGTGCCATACTCAAAGGTAACGGTAGTAGTTGCATTGTTTGCCGTTACGTTTCCGTTAAGCGTTGCGCTAGTGGTAGAAATACTGGTAGCAGCATTTGTTGTTGCTGTAGGAGCAGTTGCGGTTGTAGCGCCACCCATAAAGGCAAAGGTGATAACCTTTGTTGTGGTGTTTTCAGCAATAGCAGTAATAGGTTTAGCTGTATTTGCAGCTGCCCACGACTTCATGTTAGGAGTAGTAGCATCGGTAAACGAGGTCTTTGCACCTGTTCCAGGGAAAGGACATCCACCACCATTAATAGTTCCGTAAGTAGCAGCAGTAGAACCAGGATTGCTAGTAGCACTTGCACATACTGGATACATTTTCTGTGGGTAGGTTGCGTTGATGTTATTGCTCGTAGAAGCAGAAGCAACACCACTATTAACGTGATATATCATCAGACCATGACCAGGAAGATAGGCGTCGAATCCGGCTTGTTGGCGATTTTCAATAAGCCAGTATTCGCCCGAGGTAGCCGAGTTAATCTGGTAGAAACTTTGGTTACCAATAACAGGATTAACGGTAACGTTAGTTGCAGCAGAAAGAACGGTAGCCGTAGCCCAGCCGTATACCTTCACCTTGCTGTAAGCGTTGTGGTGAGCAGGAGTAAGACCGTTGTTGTTCCATGAACCTGCAGCCATCATATCCCAATCACCAGTACCGTCAAATTGACCTCCAGTAGCATAGTTTGTATCATAGTAATCAGGTGCGCCTAAAACGTGACCAAACTCATGGCAAATAACGCCAATGCCAGTAAGGGTAGTTCCGCTTGATCCCATTAACTCTGGTGAACAAGAATACTTGCTAATGGTTTTTCCATCCTTAGTAACTGTTGGAATATTCCATGCGTGCGACCAAATACAGTTTGCAGCGGCACCAGCCTCTTCGCCATAACCGGCAAATAAAACGTAAACACCATCAACTGCACCATCGCCGTCGTTGTCAAAATCGGCGAAATTTACAGATGCATCAGCTGCATTAACGCCTTCAGTTACAAGTTCGCGAGGATACATATCATTACCACTTGCATCATTGGACCCGTAGTAGCTTAAATTATTTGCAGCAGTATAAGGACCTGCAACGGTAACTGTAAGGTTAAACTGATTCCAGGAGTTTTCGTTGTAATAATCTTTTACAGAACCAGTAGCACCACCAGCCGAGTAACCAACTTGGTTGAAAAGGTTGTTGATGTCGGATTGGGTTTTGGTAAAGGCCTTGTCCTTAAAGCCCATCAAGATACAGATCAACTTGCGAGCGCCCGTTGTTGGGAAAGCACGCTGCTGTGCATTTTGCTTAGCACGTATCTGCTTAATTTGCTTAATAAGACCGACTTGACTTTCGCTGAAACCGATACCCTTTTGAGTGTTCTGTAAAAGGGCTACCTCATTGCTCTTGCGGCGAGCAACATCACTTGCCTTGACGCCTGAAGGAATAGCGTCGCCTTTGCTATCGATAACGGCATACTCAAATTCACCCTTGGCGTTATACAAAAGAGTATAACCATCAGTAGTTTGAGCCCACTTACTGTTCTCATCACCACGCATAATCAAGGTTACAGTTGTGCCGTCGGCTTGAGTGAATTTCACAGGCTTTGGATAAGCAGGAACTGCCCATGCTTGGTTAAACATCATGCCTGCTAATAAGAAGCAAAGGCTAAGCAATAGAATTTTTCTCATTGTCTTAAGTTGTTAGGTTAGAAATTAGGGTTTTTGGGTATTAAAAAAAAAGAAATAGTTATAGTGATATTCTTTAGGGTTTCAGAGTGGAGATAATCATTTTTTTAAGAAACGGCCGATTTCATTGAGTATTCGTCGCATTTTTCAAGAAAATCGTGATACAATTTATGACAATTTTTGAAAACACCAAGACATTCTGCAATTATTTTTTTGACGAACGGTGTTTTTTTGAAATAATTACCGGTTTCAAAAATTCAAATCATGGAAGAAGTTAATAAAATCAGACAATACGCGAGACAGTCTATATCCAGAAGAAGAGACTACATCACCTTGTTTATATAGCAAAAGAGGCGGCAAAAATGCCGCCTCTTAAATTGTCTATATCACCAAATCCTAAAACAGCACAATAGCCTTAACAGTTAATTCATTGGGAAGCGAAGCCACTGTTGGCTTCACATAGTCAAAGCCACTATAGTCTTTGCTTGTATCAAGATTCAAAAGAAAACCACCATCGAATGAACTTGCAGTTATGTAGAGACCATCATCTTGGTTGAAATCGGCAGCCTTAAGTTTGCTGGATTTGCGCAAATCTTTCACGGTATTACCTACACTTATTCCCTCTGGAGTTGTGTATTTTGGATCGTATATTACAATTCGAAAGACCGTATTGAGGGACGCTCCATTTGGTCCGGCATTAAAGGTATAAAGCAGTTTCTTCCCCTCAAAAGCACGATACTCAACTTGAGCAGGTTCACCTTCATAGGCAGGAATTATTGCCTTTTCAACAACAATCCCCTTACCACTTGCCTTCTCAACAGCCTTCTGCAATGGCATCCCAATTTTAATGCGCTCTACCGCCTTATGTCTAGGCAATCCAACTACTGATCGTTGCTGATTACAGCCGACGAGTAGCAGAAGTGCTAGCACAATCAAAGAATTTTTCATTCTAAATACTTAGGTGTGATGATTAAAATGGGTTGCAGATAGCCCTGCAACAAGCATTAAATAAGAGATAACGACTAAGAAGCCTAATCCTCCTCAATAATAAATTTTTTTGCTCCTTCGGTTGCTAGTGTTTTATAAACACCTTGAGCATCGGTGTAAACAAAAATTGCATCGACACCCTTCAACGTGGATATCATATCTCTTGCTTTATCGATACCTACAACCATAAATGCAGTGGCAAAAGCATCGGCAGTACCACAATCGTCGGCAATAACGGTAGCGCAGAGCAAAGTGTGTCTTACAGGAAATCCACTCTTAGGGTCAATTGTATGCGCATATTTAACACCATTCTCTTCGTAGAACTTGCGGTAGTTTCCAGAAGTAGCCACCGATTTCCCAGATAGGGCCAAAAGGAATTGGAAAGTTTCACCAGGGATTGCATTATCTACTGGTTTATCGACTCCAATAACCCACTCCTTTCCTTTTGAATTAAGACCATTGGTGCGAATCTCCCCTCCAATCTCTACCATGTAGTTCATTATCTGTTTGCTTTCGAGGAACTCAGCAACAACATCGGATGAGTAACCCTGAGCTACGGCGTTAAGGTTGATAAACATTCTCGGGTCGGCCTTAATAAGACTGCCATTCTCCAAACGAATCTTCTCCATTCCCACCAAAGCCTTTAGGCTGTCAACCATGGCGCTATCGAGCTTAACCTTGTTTTTGAATCCAAAACCCCACGCTTCGGCCAAGGGACCGATAGTAATATCAAAGGCCCCATTGCTTTTCTCCCATACCATACGAGAAAGGTTAAAAACCGCAGTAAAATGTTTGTCGGCACGAACGGTTGTATCGTTACTATTGATACGCGAAACAATAGAGTTGGCGTTATAAATGGAGCAGGAGGTATCAAAATCAGCCAATAGAGAATCAATTTCGCGCTGATAATTAAAATTAGAATCGGCTTGATAGGTAATAGAGTAGGTAGTTCCCTGAGCAAAGCCATTTATAGAAATGTAGTGCTTTGGTTGTTGACAGGAAAATAGAGTTAGCCCAATAGCGGCAAGCATAATAAATCGCTTCATAGTAAACAGTGTTAGTTGCCAACTGCCAACAATTCGGGCAATTGTAGAAATTGCACTCCGTGGATTTCGTGCAAAGGTAAAGTATTTGAACGCGGTAGTTACGATAAGTTACTAAAAAACTTGGGCCGGGAAGAATCCCAGCCCAAGTGGATTGGAGTTAGCCTCCAAAATCGTCATATGCAATCATTTCATCGGGAACGCCCAAATCGTAAAGCATTTTCTGAATGGCATCGTTCATCATAGGAGGACCACAGAGGTAATATTCAATATCCTCAGGAGACTCTTGTAGCGAGAGGTAGTCCTTATAAATCACCTGATGGATGAATCCGACAGGGCCAGTCCAGTTATCCTCCTTCTTTGGCTCCGATAGAGCAATATGAAATGTAAAATTCGGAAATTCCTTTTCGATGGCGCGAAATTCCTCCTCGTAGAAAATTTCACGTTTCGAACGCGCACCATACCAAAAAGTTGCCTTTCTTCCAGTTCTCAATGTATTGAAGAGGTGGAATATATGCGACCGCATTGGGGCCATACCGGCACCACCGCCAATAAACATCATCTCATTGTTGGTATCTTTAATGAAGAACTCCCCATATGGGCCCGAAAGGGTAACCTTGTCGCCCGGCTTTCGCGAGAAAATAAAGCTGGAGCAAATACCGGGATTCACATTCAAGAAAGCACCTTTTGGCCGATCCCATGGTGGAGTAGCAATACGAATATTGAGCATTACAATATTACCTTCGGCTGGATGATTGGCCATGGAGTAAGCGCGGAAAGTTTCCTCGGAATTTTTAGTCTTTAAATCCCACATCTTAAGCTTATCCCAATCTTCACGGTATTCTGCTTCTATGTCGAACTGATTGAACTCGATAAGATCATACTTTGGTACGTCAATTTGAACATACCCACCCGAACGAAAATCGAGTCGCTCGCCTTCGGGCAATTTCACGACAAACTCCTTAATAAAGGTAGCCACATTGCGATTGGAAACAACCTCACACTCCCATTTTTTTATTCCAAGCACTTCTTCGGGAACATGAATCTTCATATCCTCACGAATTTTCACTTGGCAGCCTAACCGCCAATGGTTCTGTTGTTGCTTCCGTGTAAAGAAGGAGGTTTCAGTAGGAAGGATACTCCCGCCCCCCTCAACAACTTGGCATTTACACATACCACAAGTACCTCCACCCCCACATGCCGAAGGAAGAAATATTCCATTACTGCCAAGTGTGCTTAGTACCGATGATCCGGACTCTACCTCGAGTTCCTTCTCATCGTTGATGGTAAGTTTCACATTACCTGTAGTGGTTAGCTTCGACTTTGCGTAGAGCAGTATCGAAACTAGAGCCAAGGTAACCAGCAGGAATATCACCACGCCGGACTCAACTACAATGGCATCAATTTTTAAAAGCATCATTGTGTCTGTATTTTTCAATTACAACTGAATACCCATAAAGCTCATAAATGCAATACCCATAAGCCCGGTAACAATAAAGGTGATCCCAAGTCCGCGAAGTGGTTCAGGCACATTGGAGTATTTTAGTTTCTCCCGAATGGCAGCTAAGCTAATAATTGCCAAAGCCCAACCCAACCCAGATCCTAGAGCAAAAACGCTTGCTTCTCCTAATGTTCCATAATCGCGCTCTTGCATAAAAAGTGAGCCCCCCAAAATCGCACAGTTAACGGCAATAAGTGGAAGAAAAATCCCCAACTGATTATAGAGCGATGGCGAAAACTTTTCGACTAACATTTCAACGAGTTGAACCATGGATGCGATTACAGCAATAAACATGATAAAGCTAAGGAAACTTAGGTCAATGGTTTCGTAACCCGGCCCCAGCCAACTAAGGGCACCTGCAGTTAACAGATACTTATTTAAGAGGTAATTAACCGGAACGGTTATTACTTGTACAAAGACAACCGCCACCCCTAACCCGGTAGCCGTTTTCACAGTTTTCGACACAGCAAGATAGGAGCACATACCTAAGAAGTATGCGAAAATCATGTTGTCGATAAATATAGACTTGACGAATATGCTAAACAAATGTTCCATATCTCAATTGGTTAGATGGAATTATTTTTTCTCAATTAGGCTTCGATTAAAGGAGCGATGAACCCATATAATAACTCCGAGCAGTATAAGTGCCATTGGAGGAAGGATCATCATACCGTTATTTTCATAGAAGCCACCATTCTTTGTAAGTATGGACGCAGGGATAACGTTGTATCCCCAAATGGAACCAGAACCAAACAACTCCCGAAAAAATGAAACTACAATTAAAATAAGACCATATCCGGCCCCATTCCCAATTCCATCGAGAAACGAAGGCCAAGGTTTATTTCCAAGGGCAAAGGCCTCGAGTCGGCCCATAATTATACAGTTGGTGATAATAAGGCCCACAAACACAGAAAGTTGCTTGCTTACATCGTAAACAAAGGCCTTTAGAACTTGATCGACCAAGATTACCAATGCCGCCACAACCACCAGTTGAACAATAATACGGATGCGTGAGGGTATGGTGTTCCTCATATACGAAATAATGAGGTTGGAAAATGCAGTAACAACCATAACTGAAACAGCCATAACTAAGGCTGGCTTCATTTTTACGGTAACCGCAAGAGCCGAACAAATACCTAGCACTAGAACAGAAACAGGGTTTCCAGAGTTAAGTGGATCTGTCAGCAGTTTTACGTTTTTTGCTGAAAAAAGCGATTCTTTTTGACTCATGGCTAGTTCTTTTTATTTTTCTGAAAATAAAGTTGGTAAGGCCTAAGACTGTTCGCAATCATAGCTTCCAACCCCTTGCTAGTAAGTGTTCCGCCCGAAATCCCATCGACCTCATGAACTCCACTGGCGGGATTGCCACCCTTCATTACTTTTAAGGAAACAAATTGATCTCCTTCAAACAGTTTCTTGCCCTTAAATTGAGATTGGAAGGCAGCAGTATTAATCTCGGCTCCCAATCCTGGCGTTTCACCCTGATGATCGAAGGTGCTTCCCGAGATGGTATTGTAATCCTTCTCAAGAGCTACGTAGCCCCAGATTGGACCCCATAACCCGCGTCCGCGAACCGGTATAATAAAGAGGCTAGAACTATCATCGTTGCGAAACTCAAAGATGGGAAGGTTACGGTCCGAACCTTTTTTTGCAATCTCCTGCTTCATGTCTACGGTAAAAGCATCAACACCGCCTTTTATACTTCCAAGAGAGTCAATGACGTATGATTTTACTATATACTTCTCATACTGTGCCTCTACCCATTGATTTTTACTGGCAACATCAGCAGGAATTAACTTACCGACGGCCATCAGAATGTTCAATTTCTTCTCAATCTCGGCATTTTTGTCTTGAAATGGTTTTAGTCCGAGAGCCGCAACAGCAAGCAGTGCGGCCACTACTACCACCATTACCGAGGAGTATATGAAAATGTAACGATTGCTTTCCTTATTCATGGCTTAAAGTGTTTTAGATAAGACTTTGGCCCTGCGTAAGCGCCGTTTAACATTCGACTGAACTATGTAATAGTCTATTAGTGGCGCAAACGTGTTCATTAATAGAATGGCAAGCATCATGCCTTCCGGATAAGCTGGATTAAGCACCCGAATGAGCACCGCCATTACCCCTATCAAGAAGCCATATATCCACTTTCCTGTTTCGGTTTGCGACCCAGATACAGGATCGGTTGCCATAAACACCGCACCGAATGCAAAACCGCCCATAATTAAATGGTAGTAAGCTGGCAATTCCATGTATGGATTGGCCCCAGCAAGGTTGAGCAATAAACCCATCCCTAGTCCACCAGTAACGGTAGCAACGATAATTTTCCAGCTGCCAACACCTGTTGCTATAAGAATAATAGCCCCGAGTAGAATTGCCAAAGTAGAGGTTTCACCAATTGATCCGGGTATAAAACCCAGAAACATATCGGAGGCACTCGGCATATGCCCCATAAGCTGATCTACACTCATGGTATGTCCAACTGCTCCTGTGCCTGTTGCGGCAATAGCCATTGGAGTTGCGCCCGAGAAACCATCTACCATGTGGGCTCCCTTTTCGCCAAGACCGGCAATCCAAACTATTTCACCCGACATTTTTGATGGATAAGCAAAGAAGAGGAATGCACGCGCTAAGAGGGCTGGGTTAAAGATATTCATACCCGTTCCGCCAAAAACCTCTTTACCAATAATAACAGCAAAAGCTGTTGCAACGCCAACCATCCAAAGTGGGACATCCACCGGCATAACTAGAGGAATGAGCATTCCAGTTACCAGAAAGCCTTCGTTTACCTCGTGGTGACGTACTTGGGCAAAGGCAAATTCGATACCCAAACCAACTACATACGAAACAATAACAATTGGCATAACGCGCAAGGCACCAAAACCAAAAATCTGCCAAAAGGTCCAATCAGTTAAACCAAAGGCAACCGTGTGCTGATATCCAACATTCCACATACCAAACAAAAATGCCGGCATAAGGGCAATAATCACCACGGTCATGGTGCGCTTTAAATCAATGGAATCACGAATATGTGTACCACGGCTTGTAACCTTATCCGATACAAAGAGGAATGATTCAAACGCCTCAAATGAAGAGTGAAACATTTGCAACTTGCCCCCTTTTTCGAAATTTGGCTTTATCCGATCGAGAAAATTTCTAAGGGATTTCATGAGCTCTATATTTTTATTTTTTCATATTCAACAACCAAAAACTGCTGGGGTAAAATCCACTGGTCAACTAAAATCATTAAGAGACACAGTCATACAACACCAGCAACAACTAGTTCATCTCCTTAATCATTAATTCGATACCCTTACGCACAATCGATTGAACCTCAATTTTTGAAGTGCAAACATATTCGCAGAGTGCAAAATCCTCTTCGGCAATTTCGTATAAACCTAGATTCTCCATGGCCTCAATATCCTCTGCAAGAACAGCTTTTAAAAGGTAAACTGGGTAAATATCCATTGGCACTACCTTATCGTATTGATTTGTCAATACAAAAGCTCGTTCGCCGCCGTTTAGATTCGTATCCATCCGGTAACTCTTTTTGGGAAGCAAGCTTGAAAGGAAGGTTTTAGAGGCGCTAAACTTATTAAACCCTGGAGCAGCCCATCCCAGAAATTCAAAGTGCTTGCCCTCAGGGATCACCGTCACCATGTTGTGGTAATAGCCTAAATATCCACGCGAGGATATCTTTTCGCCGGTAAGCACATTACCGCTAATGCAGCGATTTGCATTGTCCGAAACACGTCCACCTATAAGTTTTTCGATACTGGCACCACTTATTATCCTGAAGTATCGGGGCTTCAATACCTCCGACCCAGCAAGAGCGATCACCTTTTGTGCATCATAAGTACCCTTCAAAAAGAGACGGCCTATAATGATTACAGACCAAGGATCGAGCGTCCAAACAATCTCGCCCTTATTGATTGGCGCGATATGATGGATTTGCACCCCAACATTTCCTGCAGGGTGAGGTCCCGAAATATGGTGGAGTTCTACACCGTTAATCTTATTCAAGATGCTATTTGCAGCATTATCTGAAGCCACAGTAAGATGCACAAGGCCATCAGTAAGCTTGCGTAAAACATCAATACCCTTTTGAAGGGCAGTTTCCTCGCCTGTTGTGGCAAAATCGTAATCGGAGGCAAGTGGAGCAGTATCCCAACCGGAAATAAATATGGCCTTCGGGGTATCTGAGGGATTAGCGATAATAGCATAGGGTCGTTGAACAATACTTGGCCACGTACCACTCTTTAGCAGCAACGCCTTGATCTGTTCGCGAGAAAGCGACTCGAAATTGCCCACTTCGAATTGTTCAAAATCCTGAGAGCCATCACTCTCCACCACCACTTCAAGAATTGCCCTACGCTCACCGCGGTTTACCGATTTTACGGTACCACTAACTGGGGAGGAAAACATAACTTCGGGTCTATTCTTGTCGTAAAATAGCGGTGTTCCAGCCTTCACCTTATCATCGGGCTTCACAAGCAACTTGGGCACCAAACCGGGAAAGTCGGTGGGCTTCACTGCATAGGTACTCGACAAATCTAACGTCTCCAGCACTTTCTCTGCTTTCCCTGCTAGTTTAATGTTGAGCCCCTTCCGTATTTTAATTACCTTCGACATCCTATATTCATTGATTAGTTTGAATTGACAAAAATAAGTATTTTGCAACAAGTTATGCTAAATAACAAAACGAAAATATCAGCTTAGTTAGATATCTTCAATGATTTAAATATCAATCACTCCAATGAAAAACGGCTCAGCCATACTTAAAACATTTTTTGCTCTATTAGCCATCTCCAAAGTTTGTTACGCAACTAACAACGAGCCTACGAGTAATGTTTTTATTCAGGATAAAAAAAACAACAATTATATTGCTAACCCTGAAATAAGGACCGTTTTGCTCTACCCAAAGGGATGGCCGCAAGCGGATGCAGTATTCGAATTGGGTGGGGCAAATCCGCTCCTCTTCTCATTCGACGAGCTTAGCGGTACACCCGACTACTATACCTATTCCGTTGTGCACTGCGATGCCAACTGGAACGAATCGGGCCTTTACTACGCCGACTACATGGATGGTTTTCAACAAAACCCATTAAATAACTACCGCTTCTCCTTCAATACAAAGGAGTCCTATGCACACTTCGAACTAGAGTTGCCCAACGAGCAGGTATCACTAAGGATTTCCGGCAACTACCTTATTCGCGTTTATGGATCAGCCTCCTCAACCGAAGCAATATTACAGTGGCAATTTAGAGTTGTAGAACAGCTCGTTGGAATTAACCTTCGAGCAAGACCAGCCCCCGATCCGGCAATCATCAGGACCCACCAACAACTAGACTGTGAGATATTTTACAAAAACCTTCCGGTTACCGATCCATTTTCCGATTTAAAGTTGGTAGTAGAGCAAAATACAATCCCTAACGACCTAAACCCCTTACCACAATTCAGCAGAGCGAGTTCTGCGGACTATTCTGGCATCGATAAATTGGTATTCAAGGGTCTTAACGAATGGCGAACGTTTGACACCAGAAGCCTGATGTACAATTCCATAAATATCGAAAGAATTACCCTTACTGCCAATCACTACCATGTATTACTGAAGCCCGACGAAAGTAGAGCCAAAGTCCAATACGTTTCGCAGCCCGATTTTAACGGAAGAGTTGCTATCCAAGGCGAAAGGAACTATGACGCCGGAATTGAGCTGGAATATCCCATAGTTTACTTCACCTTAAACACAGAGGAGAGGCCGGACCAAGATGTTTATCTGGTGGGTAACTTTACAGGATTTGCCTATACTGACAACTTCAAAATGGTTTATAATTACGAAAGAAAAGCATATGAACTTGCCATCCCCTTAAAGCAAGGCTTTTACAACTACATGTATGCAGTTAAAACGCCCCAATCCACCACAGCAGATCTTTCGGCGCTGGAAGGGTCACACTCCGAAACCGAGAACAGTTACTCCGTTTATGTTTACTATCGACAGCCAGGTTCACGTTACGACCGATTGGTGGGATATGCAAGGATAAATTAAGAGAAGGGCTAAGTTCTAATATAAACAGCAAAGCTATTTTGATTCGATGACACAAAAGGTTGATCGCCGCTACGCGGCATTTCTCCTTATTTTTTCCCTTAGATGGAAAACAAACAAAAGATCAAGCCTTGCCTACTCGCCGACACCTTGAGCCTTGCGAGCGAAGGGACCCCGGCTGCGCAGGCTAGGGCAATCCAGTGCAGAACAGTTCATCATATTGAATACTTGACATCCTGTGGGGATGGAATCAAGTCATAATAGTAAGATTACTATAAGTTTCTTAAAGCAAAACTTAGCATGGAATTCTCTCCTATTGGAATGATTCGTGGAAGTAAAAACCAGTCGATAAACCAATCAATAAACAATATGCTATGTGAGGCAGGCAAACAAATTTGCTTGTGGCATCCTGAAATCATCCATTACAATGGAAAGGTGATGGAATAATCGTGCTTGAATCTCCCCCGTTTTTTTTCTAAATTTGAGAACTGAAATAGATAACCGCAAGATGAAAGTCTGTATAGCCGAAAAGCCCAGTGTAGCAAAAGAAATTGCCCGGATATTGCAAGCCAATATTCGCATGGATGGCTATTTTGAAGGAAACGGTTATCAAATCACCTGGACATTCGGACACCTCTGCACGCTAAAGAATCCCGACGACTACCTTCCCAGCTGGAAGCAGTGGCAAATGCACTCCCTACCAATGATTCCGCCTCGATTTGGCATTAAACTCATCGATAACGACGGCGTTAAAAAGCAGTTCAACACCATTAAAACGCTGGTAGCTGCCTGCGATGAGGTGATAAACTGCGGTGATGCTGGGATTGAGGGAGAGCTCATTCAGCGATGGGTGCTTACTATGGCGGAGTATAAGAAACCCATGAAGCGTTTATGGATCTCCTCCATGACCGACGAGGCCATTAAGGAGGGGTTTGTAAAGCTTAAGGATGGAAAAGATTTCGATAGGCTATACTCGGCCGGCAATGCTCGCGCCATTGGCGACTGGCTGCTGGGCATGAATGCTAGCCGCCTTTATACCTTAAAGTATGCCGATGGAAAAGGCGTGCTCTCCATTGGGCGTGTACAAACACCTACGCTGGCCTTGATTGTGCGTCGATTTGAGGAGATTCAGAACTTCATCTCGAAACAATACTGGGAAATCAAGACCAACTATCGCAACATTATCTTTAACTCTACCAAAGGTCGATTCGATACGGTGGAAGATGCGTTCCTGATCATTGAAGAGATAAAAAACAATCTCTTCGAGGTGGTTTCGTTTGAGCAAAAAAAGGGAAACGAGGCACCGCCAAAACTGTTCGATTTAACCTCGCTGCAGGTTGAGTGCAATAAGAAGTTTGGCTTTACCGCCGACGAAACGCTGAAGTACATCCAAGGCCTCTACGAGAAAAAAATGGTAACCTACCCTAGGGTCGATACCACCTTTTTGCCCAACGATGTCTATCCAAAGATTGCGCCAATCCTTAAAGAGATGGAGGCCTACGCCAACTTTACCGCACCACTGCTCGAAAAACCCATCAAGAAGAGTAAGAAGGTGTTCGACGATACAAAGATTACCGATCACCATGCCATTATCCCAACAGGTATAAAGCCTTCGGGGTTGATGCTAACCGAGAAACGGGTTTACGATCAAATCGCCCGCCGATTTATTGCAGCCTTCTACCCCGATTGTATTGTCTCGAACACCACCGTAATTGGCATGGTTACCAAATATGAGTTTAAGGCTACCGGTAAGGTTATTCTGGAAGATGGCTGGCGTGTTTTATACCCCAAGAAAGAAACCGATAGAGATGGCGAGAACGAATCGGATCAGGAGCAGCTTATGCCTCACTTCGAGAAGGGTGAAAAGGGAGAGCACACCCCCGACCTACTCGAGAAACAGACACAGCCACCTAAACTGCTTACCGAGGCTACGCTGCTAAGGGCTATGGAAACCGCGGGAAAGCAAATGGAAGACGAGGAGCTGCGCGAGTTGATGAAGGAGAATGGCATTGGACGACCATCAACGCGTGCCAATATTATTGAGACCCTGTTCAAGCGCAAATACGTAACCCGCGAGAAGAAAAACTTGGTGCCCACGCAAACCGGAATCCAGCTAATTAACACCATTCAAAATGAGCTACTGAAATCGGCCGAGCTCACCGGGATGTGGGAGAAGAAGCTGCGCCAGATAGAAAAAGGGGAATACGACCCGAAAACCTTTCTCGACGAGATGAAAGAGATGGTTGCGCAGCTGGTAGCGGAGGTTAAGTTGGAACATAAGAACAAAATCGTGATTGAGCAGGTCGAAAAGGTGGCGGAGAAGAAAGTGGAGAAGGCCAAACCGGCGGATAAGAAAAAGCCTGCGGCAAAAAAGATTGCAGAAAAACCAGTTGACATTACTACCGCTACCTGTCCAAAGTGCAAGAAAGGCACCATGCTTAAGGGCAAAACTGCCTATGGATGCAGCGAATATAAGAGTGGTTGCAACTTTAAGGTGATGTTTGAGCAGCATGGCAAGTTGCTTACCGAGCAGGAGATGTTTACTTTGATATCGAAGGGCAAATCGCCCAAGATTACGGGACTAACCGTTGATGGAAATGCTATTGATGCCGCGCTAATGTTCGATGGTGAGTTTAATGTGACAGTGGAAGGTTAACCATTGAGAATATAAATTCACCTCAGATTTCACAGATTCTCACAGATTTTTTCTTCTCTGTGTAAATCTGCGCTCATCTGTGGTTAAAAAAGCATTACCGCTCTCCCAAGCCAGCTAAAGCCTGATACTCGGCTAGAGTAACATTTCGTTCCAGCTCATTTAGCTTATAAAAACGTGTATCTCAAGTCGCCTCTATTGATAGGGGAGATTTAAGTATTGATTACAGATAGAAAAGCGGTTATGTTAAAAGCGCAGATTTAGCCCTACATTATAATATATCCCAGGCATTAGATAGCCATGATTGATTTCATATTTCTGGTTTAACAAGTTATTCCCCGACACAAAAACATCAATATTCTTGACCGGGTTTACTGACACCCTTGAGTTTAGAAGGGTGTAATTCGCAGTAATTTCGGGTGTAGTGGAAGTGTATAGTTTTTCGATATGCTGTGTTGATACATTTACCGTCCAAATCTTATATCGGTAATTTACGCTACAGTTAACTTGCTGGCGTGGTGCTGCAACAACAGGTTTATCTAAATCGAGAAAGCTGTAGTTTGCACTAAGCGACAAATTATGTGTGAAGCGATAGGTAGCAGAAAACTCGATACCTTGATTTGAAAAGGTTTCCACATTTTCCCTTTTAACATTTGGAAATTGCCCAACTACTTGGATCAAGTTATTGCCTTTTTCCACGTATGCGGTCAACTCTACATTCAACCGCTTACTGAAAAATGTTTGCAGCCAGCTAATTTCATAGCTGATCATCCTCTCCGGTTGTAACTCGGGGTTTGGAGCAAAGAAATAGAGTTCCATAATGGTTGGACTACGAAAACCTTTTGAAATAGAACCTTTAAAGGTTGTGTTTCCTGTCGGATTGTAGGAGAATCCTGCCATGGGTATTAGTTCATTCCCATAAGCTGAACTATTCTCGATGCGCAAACCTGCGCTAAAAGTAACCTTCTCAAATAAAGTTTGTTGTGCATAGGTGTAAAAAGCCAACTCATTTACGGTTTTAAGCATATCCTTTGCCTTACCACTATTTCCTTTCCCACCGTATTGCTTAAAATCGACACCGGAGGTTATGCTTGATTTGGCGAATACGCGTAAGGTTTGATAGAGCATTACTCCACTGTTTCGATCGGTGGAATGCCATCCGTCGGATAAATCGTGTGTTCCAAAATTGTGATAAACTTTGAGTGCTCCCGATGATTTATCAAACCTGTTTTCGACCGACAAGGAGGTTTTCCCTCTAGTAATATCGATATTAAAAGGAGCAGGTTTAAAATCGGGTCCGTTATCATTGGCGTTAAACTTCGCCAGACTTAAATCGGCATAAACATCGAAATGACGATTGATTTGATATCCGATTTTAGTAAAGCTATTGGTAATAACAAAATCGGTATTTGAGCGAATCCCATCGGTTTGGTCGTGATTGGCCGAGGCAAACAGGCTTAACTTTTTCTTTTTATAGCCGACAGTTCCGTAATACTTCTGAGTATTATACGAACCATAGGCTGCGCCTAAATTTAACGTTACCCCATCTTCGCGCTGCTTTTTCGTAATAATATTCACTACGCCGGCCATTGCATTTGAACCATACAGAATGGATGCAGGCCCACGAATAATCTCTACCTTTTCGACATCAGAAGCCACATAAGCATCGGGCAATGGATGTCCAAAGATTCCCTGATACTGTGGATGTCCATCAATTAAGACTAAAACATCGGTATTGGGCGAACCACTTACTCCCCGAATAGTGATTGAACCCGAACCACCCGTAGAAACCCCAAACCCCAATAAATTTCGTTCCGTAACGAAAACTCCGGGGGCATAACTATTCATTGCCGACAAAACATTGATCTGTCCGCTGTTTTCAATATCCTGTCTCGAAATTTGTGAAAGAGACATAGGGACAAGCTTTCTGGAAATTTCAATTTTCGAACCAGTGATAACCACCTCATCGAGACTAACTGTATCCTTAACGATGGTTTGAGCATAACCCAGATTCACCAGTAGAACAAAACCAACTACAATTCCTTTTTTCATGCAAGTATATCCTTCAATTAACCATTGCCCTAGTGAACCATATATTAGTGGTATGGGCAAGAAATAATACTATTCAGTTTACAACTATCACAAAATTCCTTATTCCGGGGAATGGGGAAGCCAATGAGCAGCCTCCTTACCGCACAAAGGCATATAAATACCACAAAGGAGCATTTAGTATATCCTTTGCGAATAAAAGTGAGACCATTAACGAATTACATTAGAACAATACTGCCAGATTAGCAATTACTATACATCCATGAGTAGATACACCTAATGCGCATCAATCCCCATCCTCATAATAAAGAGATGGTGAAGTGTTTTGGTGATTTCGTCCATATACTCATTTACGGCCTTAACGCTACCCGGGAGGGTATACACAAAGGTTTCGCCCATCAATCCGGCAACGCCACGGCTGAGCAGTGCATTGGGCTTTTCGGCGCCATACTTTAGGCGTATCATCTCCATGATTCCCGGAATCTCCTTATCGAGCAGGCTACTTACAACCTCGGGGGTAATATCACGGGGGCCCACACCTGTTCCACCGGTTGTAATTACCACGCTAACCTCGTCATTTTTGGCCTTGGTGAGGACTTCACGAAGAAGTTGCTCATTATCGGGAATTAATCGATAATCGACATCATGCGAAAGCCCCAGTGCCGAGAAGTAAGATTCCAGCTGCTTTATAACTGCAGGTCCACTAAGATCCTCATAAACTCCGCTGCTTGCCCTCTCGCTAAGGGTAACCACTAGCGCCTTATAAACCTTAGGGCTAAACTCAAGGATATCGCCTGGCAGAATTGTTCCGGCATGGATAACCCTTGTAAAAATCCCCTCCTTGGGCATAACGCACGAACCAACCTCACGGAATATAGCGCAACCATCGCCGTGGCACTTCTTACCTATCTGGGTTACCTCCAGCACAACCTTGCCGCAGGTAAACCTGTCGCCGGGATGGGTCTTAAAAACCTCCATACCCTCGGTGGTGATGTTCTCGGCGAACTCGCCCCAAGCGGGCATGCGTCCAGCTTGTTTTTGGAATGCGTCGAAGCTCTCCTTTCCTAGTATGCTAACCTGTCGGTGCCAATCACCGGCGTGGGCATCGCCCACTACACCCTGTGCGTTGAGCACAATCTTAGATACGGGCAACTTTATCTCGCCCTTTTTTTTGGAGATATTTACCGAAATTACCTTCAACTCTGTTTTCTTAACCATCATGCTTGGTATATTATGGTTCTGGTTGGAACGATTGGAACATTACAAATCTATCTTTGTTTTTTCAACAAGGTGCACATTTTCAATTACCATTGTCTTATCTACCGCTTTGCACATATCGTAAATGGTGAGCAGCGCCACACTGGCACCCATAAGAGCCTCCATCTCCACACCAGTCTGCCCAATACACCGAGCAAGGCTGGCAACCTCAACACCCGTCTCCATTAAAGTCGCCGTTACATCTACCTTGGTAAGCAACAGCGTGTGGCAAAGTGGAATAAGATCGGACGTGCGCTTGGCCGCCTGAATGCCCGCAATCTCGGCCACAGTAAGCACGTCGCCCTTTTTGTTGCAGTTCTCAAGCACTTGGCTAATGGCCTCTTTGTTTAGATGAATAAAGCCAATGGCTTTCGCCTCGCGTATTTGCTGGGGTTTGTGCCCCACGTCCACCATGTTGGCCTTGCCCTTGTCGTCGATATGTGATAGACTCATATTTGCTTCCTCTCAAATTAAAACTAATAACCATGAAGACACGGAGAAAATCTTTACGAAAAGATACCGAACAAAGCTATACTTATTGAATACTATACTTGAATTTTCTTCTCGTGATTTCTGTGCCTCTGTGTTTTATCTTTTTTATTATCCTCCAATATTATAAAACTCTCCGCTGGTATTAGTTGTTCCGCTCTCGGGTTTATTGCGGATGGCACTGTAAAGCGCCTCGCGAGGTCCAAGTTCTCTTACGCTATACCCCAAGTTATTGAAGAGACAGGGCTTAACAAAGCCATTAGCCGTAAGCCGAATGCGGTTACAGAAGTTACAATCGCCTCCCTCGCCACCTTCCACCACAGAAAAGCTGCCATCCTCCAGGCTCATTTGCTTTATAAATCGAACCTCCAACCCATTATCCGAAGCAAATTTACGGAGCAAATCAGCATCATCGGTGCGGGAATGACCCTTTACCACGGCGTTCAACTTTATGGGTGATAGGCCCACCGCCTTGGCTGCTTTAATACCATCAAAAACCTTCTGAATATCTCCACCTCGTGTTATCTCGCGAAAATGATCCGGATTCAACGTATCAAGGCTGACATTCACCCGATTCAATCCGGCATTCTTGAGATCCTTTGCAAACTCCGATAGCAATATCCCATTGGTGGTCATCGCTAAATCGGTAATTCCATTGACCCCTGCAATCATTCGAACCAAGTCGACAATACCGCGACGAACCAACGGCTCGCCTCCGGTCAAACGTATCTTATAAACTCCAAGGGCAACAGCGAACTTAACCACCTCCACAATTTCGTCGAAGGTGAGAATCTCGGCATGCGGCAGCATTGCCACACCTTCCTCCGGCATGCAGTATTGGCATCGAAGGTTACACCTATCGGTAACCGAGATGCGCAGGTATGAGATATTTCTATTATATGGATCGTACATCTACCTTGTCTCCTTTTTTTAAATCGCTAACGCCAAGCGGAACAGCCATAATTCCATGCGCATTTGGCAGAGAGAAAATGTGTGCCGAGCCATGATATTCGGCGAGATTAACCTCACCACTCTCGGTTAATACAATTGGAATAAACGCCAATCTATCGGTTCGCTTTCGGTGATAATCGACGGCAAGCGTTCGTTTCTCGACAGACAATTTTGCCAATCCACCCATCATGGAGTGCATCGCGGGCCTTACCAGTAATTCAAACTGAGTGAACGACGACACCGGGTTTCCTGGTAACCCAAACACCAGCTTGCCTTGATCGGTTTTGCCAAAGGTTGTTGGCTTTCCCGGTTGAACGGCCACGCTATCGAACAGCAACTCTACGCCGCAGCGGATAAGCACTGAGGGCACAAAATCGAAGTCGCCCATGGAAACGCCACCGGTAAGCAGCAAAATATCGCTCGACTCCAACGCTTTCTTTATGGCATCAAAGGTAGCTCGTTCGGTATCTTCCACAATTCCCATGTAGTTGGGAATTCCACCGGCACGAATAACCTGTGCCACCAGCTGATGACCGTTGCTGTTTCGGATTTGGCCCACCCCGGGTTTCTGCGACGGCTCAACCAGTTCGTCGCCGGTACTGAGAATGGCAACCACTGGTTTTCGAAACACCTTAACCTGCGCATACCCCAAAGCGGCAAACACCGCAATATGCTGAGGCTGGATAACTACACCCGGAGTAATCACTACATCCTTTTCGCGAACATCTTCGCCCAACAGGCAAATATTATTTTTTACACTAGTGCTTTTATACTTTATATGCTTACAACCGACCTGCTCGGTATCCTCAACCATCAAAACACAATCGGCACCAACTGGAAGCATTGCACCGGTCATAATCTTAGTGCACTGATTCTCTCCAATGTTTTTTGTAGGCACCTGTCCGGCCGCAATCACCTCCAGAACCTCGAGAAGATTCGCCATATCCGATTTTCGACAGGCATAGCCATCCACCGCCGACTTATCGAAGGGGGGCATATCCATGTCCGAGACTATTGGCTCCGCTAAAACTCGCCCCAAAGCGGAGTATAGATCAACCACCTCCGCGGTTAGAGGTTTTACGTAGCTGAGAACTATATCGAATGCGGAATCGAAGGTTATCATTTTTGAGAGGATTAAAAAGCCAAATGTAGCGATTACAGAGGTTAATCGAAAGTTAAACCGAAGTTAGATGAGATTAAGTCCGAAGACTGAAGTAGACAGTTGGAGATATCGCCTCCTAGCTTTCACGCTTCTTGAACCAAATCTTCCGATAAAACATGATGTATGCCAACAAAGTGTACACCCCAACCATTATTGGAAAATACAGCATTATGCGACCCATAAAACGAGACTCCGGAAACACAATAGGCTGAAGAAGCATAGATAGAAAAAAGCCAAAAACGACCGTTAATAACATCACCCCAATGTATAAGGCTCCTGTGTTTATATTTCCGGGTGTTAACACGACATTACAATGGTTGCAAATCACCTTCGAATCCTTAGCAACATACATTACCTTGCTAAATGTCAATTTCTTATGACACGATGGGCAAACAAACACCTCTTGCGGTGGCTGCGTAGTTTTGATTGGCATACTCAATACTATTATGAATTAAAACATCAATAACTAAAGGTATCTTTCGTTCACAATATCCTTAATCTCAATTATTGGTTTGTCGGTAAAGAAGTCACGACTCTGTGCGAAGTAATCGGCCATATGATTAGTGGTAAGGTGAGCATCGAGCGCTGTTTGCGAAACCCATTTTTCCACCAAACAAAAGCGAAGCGGATTAAAGGGGGAGACGAAAAGTTCATACTGAATGCATCCATCCTCCTTTAGCACATTTTCCCTTACCTTCGAAAACAGAGTAGTATAGGGTGACTCGAAGATTGGCAGAACTGAATAAAATACGATAACCTGAACCATATATCAAATTTTTAAAAACCAAAGATAAGCACAGCAACGAACTCCCTGCAAATAATCGAGCCACAAAGTGTAATTAAACCGATTTAATACCAATTGGTTAAATAATTACAGAATGAACAGACTAATGCGAAACAATTTACGAACCTAATTCGTAGTAAAACCATTGAAATGAAGAAGAACATCCTCCCACATTAAAAAATACGGTAAGAATTAAAACTAATATATTACCTTTACTTTAGTTTTAGATTGCATTTAGGTTTTATCAGCAAGCGGTTACCGAAAAGCTTTACGAGTAGGTATGATCTCTTTTACTTAAGATAATTATGAATCGCAGCTATTTAAATTTACTTATAGCAGTTGTATTAGTAGGAGCCCTAGCAACCGGTTGCAGCAAAGACGACAACAGCATTCCCGTTCGTGGAAATATATACTATAACGACACTACTTACAAATTCACCCAAGCCTTCTTTGTGGATTTTGGTGTTCAAGAATCCAACGATACCACCTACGATTTTGACTTCATGATGCTTTCGTCCGAAATTAAAGTAACAAAGGACACCGCGATAGGGATAGGTAATTTCATTTATTTTTCGCTCGAATCCAGAAACAAACTTTCGCCTTGTCCCGGCATTTATAAGTTCGGAAGACTGAGCCAAGACAATGGAATACAAAATATTGTATATGGTGTATTTTATGACAGCCTCAACTTCCAAACGGACAGTTCTGTATTGAGTGATACCATTACCTCCGGAACTGTTGTATTTACAACAAATGGCTCCGGGATTATTGCAACCATCGATTGCAAAACAATATTGGGTAAAAAGCTTTCCGGATCTTTTGCTGGAGATGTGTCATTCCTTGATGAGACCAGCAAGAAGAAGAAAAAATAAAAGAACTGACAACAAATAAAAAAAAGGGCTTCGGCCCTTTTTTTATTTTACAACGCAACTGTAACTAATATCCACTGCCGACAGGAAATAGACCGCGCTCAATTACCATCTGGTGCATATGGAAAGGCTGAGTCAAACGCCAAATTCCAGAGAGCAAACTACTGTCCCCAGCGCTTCTTACACCACTTCTCCTGCTCTTCGTCCTTCAGGAAAGTCCAGGCAACTATACGGCTAATCTTTTGCCCTTGCGCCATATCGATGGTATGCACCTCCCATGCATGGGCAGCACGAAGTGCGTTGTATACAGCAGGCAGGCTCGCACTCTTTGATACCAGCGAAGTAAACCAGAAGCATTGGGTTGAAATCGTGGCGCTCTGCTCCACCATCCTACGCAGAAAAGCCTCCTCGCCTCCCTCGCACCACAGCTCATTGTTTTGCCCACCAAAGTTAAGCACTGGCTTACTTTTTCTATCTAGCCCAAGGTTTCGGTGCTTGCGCTCGCTACCCGCGGCAGCCTCTTCGGGTGATGCATGAAATGGCGGATTGCAAAGGGTAAAGTCGAACTGTTCACCCGATTGAATTATCCCTGCAAAGATATCCTTTGAGGATGGTTGCAACCGAATAGTAACCCCGTTTGACAAGACCGGATTGGAATCGACGATGCGCTGGGCCGACGCTACGGCAACACTATCGATATCGGAACCTACAAAACTCCAGCCATACTCCTTTCGTCCAATGATTGGATAAACGCAGTTGGCCCCCACGCCTACATCGAGTCCCACCAGCTTCTCGCCTCGAGGAATAATCCCATCGTTGTAGTCGGCGAGCAAATCGGCGAGATAATGAATATAGTCGGCTCTACCCGGAATGGGCGGACAGAGATAGTTAACTGGGATATCCCAATTCTTTATATTGTAGAAATGGCTCAGCAATGCTTTATTTAGCGCCTTTACAGCATCAGGGTTGGCAAAGTCGATAGACTCGTTCCCGTATGGGTTCACAAACACAAACGGCGCCAACTCGCTACAGCAGGCAATCAACTCCGGAAAATTATACGAAAACCGGTGTGCATTGCGGGGATGCAATCCCGGCTTTTCGGACGAAGAAATTGAGCTTTGAGACAAGATGCTACATGAATTGATTTGTAGTGCAAAGATAGCAGATTCATAACATGCGTAGAGAATAAACTATCACGGCACATCAACATCTTTCCTCAAAATAAATCGCATAAAAAACCCCGGCACACGCAAGGCGCAACCGGGGCTAGAGCTTGAGTTATGTAAGCTATTTTACAAACTTTGCCGAAAGAGTAATAGGAACTGCGCTTAATAATTTCGAGATAGGACAACCAGCCTTAGCCGCATTGGCCAGCTCCATAAACTTCTCCTCTGTCATTCCGGCAACTTTTCCGGTAAGTTTCAGTTCAATGCCAGTAACGGCAAAGCCACCATCTACCTGGTCGAGATTAACAACCGCTTCGGTTATCAACTCATCGGCGGTGAAGCCAGCACCCGCAATTTGAAAGCTCAGAGCCATATTGAAGCAACCTGCATGGGCAGCTGCAATTAACTCCTCGGGGTTTGTGCCCGACTTTCCTTCCTCATCCTTAAACCTTGCAGTAAAGTTATAGGGAGTATTATTTAGGACACCGCTTGGTGAAGTTAAAGATCCTTTTCCTTCCAATCCGGTGCCATTCCATTTGGCTGTTGCTTTGCGTTTCATGCTTTTGAGTTTTAATTTGGTTTCGTATGTCGAAAATACTACTATTATTTCATATTGGTGCTCCTACTCTAGCAGGATTGTCAATATAACATGACTGCCGCAAAAATGTTCATGCAAAAGAATCCGACACTAGACAACCATTTACAATATGCTAATAATGCACGTAAAAACGGCAGCTGAACTATAGTGCAAAAAAGGAGGGACGATGCAGCAATGCATGTCCCTCCTTTTTGAACCACGGAAAAGTTACGCTTTCTTAACAAATTCCGACTTCAAATACATTGCGCCAATGCCATCAATTTTGCACGAAACATTGTGTCCATCGTTGCCTTCAACAATGCGAATATTCTTTGCCTTTGTCCCGGCTTTAATTCCCGATAGAATACCTTTTACTTTCAGATCTTTGATAACGGTTATGGAATCGCCCGAAACAAGCGCATTTCCATTACAATCCAATGCCATATCTGCCTTTGCTTCTTCTTCGGCCGCTTGTGCCGACTCAGCGGGATCCCATTCATGAAAACAATCGGGGCAAATCCACATATTCGCGTCTTGATAGGTATTTGCTGAATTGCATTTTGGGCACTTGTTTTCGTTGCTCATTGAAGTTGTTTTTTGTGTTTTTGTTCTTCCTCAGTATCTAAACTGACATACTATTACCGCACAAAGATAGCGATTTGATTAATGGGGCGACAGGTTAATTTGTTTAGTGACTATTGAATCCGTTCAGCATTCTTAGTTACTAGGCTCGCATAGTAGACCCGAAGGCTTAGCCCATGCTCGGCAAGATTGATTGCGTGCTTAACGACCCTTTCGCTTCTTAAGGACATTCATTTCAGCATGGGCCGAAAACATTAAGAAGGATAGCAGCTCAGGTTATGCTTGCATAACCGGAACCACCATCCTTCTTTTATTACAAGGCAATTTGAAATGCCAAATTACAGCCCTTTGAATGTAGTCCCAACAGCTAGCGCAACAAATCCAATCAGCAGTAGAATGTAATTGTATTCCGTCAAGAATTCAACGTGGAAGTAATGACCGATAATTCCGAGTATACCAAGGATTAAACCAATAATCCATGTAATTTTCAGGGGTGCTGAGGGCGTTTTCATAACTAATTTTTTTTGTTTGTAATAACTCTAGGTTACTGTGCAAGAAGAACAATCAGAAAAACCTTTCTTGCCCAACATACTAAGTATTGGCGGTATCAAAAACCAGATACCTGCGAATTATTTATGATTTAACAGGTAGAAAACACCTAATTGAAATCCTCTATTGAAAATTTTTGGGCCGTTATTTTTAGAGACGTCAGTAAGGCCATGATTATACCTGAAATCTACTCCAAAGTTTGTAGCAGGGTTTACATAACTTATCCCCATTGCTATGGCTATATCGAGAGATTCAATATTATTCTTAATATCAACATTATTTTTATCTTCAGCACTTACTAAAAAGCCGAACTGAGGACCTGCTTGTAACCTGAACCCATTGTCAAACATGTATTGAAATAACAAGGGGACGTTAACGTAATTTAGGTCAATGCTTTTCGATCCCTGCATCGAATAAACAAGTTCGGGTTGCAAGGCAAAATTATTCGAAAGATGAGCGTGTCCAATAAGTCCAACGTGCAAACCTGCTTTCAGCGTCTCATCAAAGACACTTTTTTCGGTGATGCTATAAGCATTTAAACCACCCTTAATACCAATGTTAAAATGTTGAGCGCTGGTAGCACCTGTAAAAAGAAGAAAAACAACAGCGATAGCGAAAATTTGTTTCATAAGTCGCATGTATTTGAGTTAATATTAGTTAAGAGCAAAGTTGGAGAGAATAACACCACAATATGTTATAGTATTCTTGCAAAATATTACATATATCACAGATTCGATTACTTGACACTGCTGATTAACTAAACTTGCTGAGTTCTAAAACAAACCGCAAAACCACCTTGCATGGTTTACAAAACCGAGAGGTCGCCGCTACGCGGCTTTCTTGGTTTTATACTATTGTGTTTCTACAAAGAGTTCGCCGCTACGCGGCTGGGCAACTCGCGAACCATAAGGCGATAGTGTAATGCAATTGGATTATTTAGCAGCGTAGCTGGAGATATCTCCATATTGCATAAAAGGCGCGTAGCGCTGACCTATTAGTTGCAATTGGAATCAACCATGTTAAAACAAATAAATATTGTAATAGCTAGAACTTAGCCACTAAACAAATATTCTTTTTTCGCCTCTGCATCCCAATAATCATCGACAATGTTTTCAGTAATAATCATCGAAGCAAATGGTTTGCGAACATGCAGGCGACACTTTATATTTACCAAAACAGGCACGACAAAAGGCAACAATATATTTGCCAGCCCAAAAACATTTCATACATTTAACTCTGTATTATTGTTTTATCAACCTACCGATAACGATGATAAAGCTGGCCATTATTCATTTCCCAGAGAGAATACGGCTCGATACGAACAACAAGCACCCACATCGAGCGCACCTTTTTGCTAAGCCACCGTGGGTTGGCACTACCAATATTCTGGCTCCAAGCTACACCATTTCCTTCATCGACCTCACGCTTCCCGAAAAGCAAGAGCAAGCGTTGCTCCGCTTGGTAATGAGGCACCAAGAGGTAGAGAATGGCTACCTTAAAACCACCCACGTATGCCTCGAATCGTCCACGTTAGAAATCGAGTCCGAAAGAGACACCTACCTAAACAACCAGGGAAAGGCGCTGCGAGGGCTGCACATCATGTGCGAATTTATTAACAGCCTCCCCGCTGCTCACAACCGAGAGCTACCGGTTGCAAACCTCACCACCCGCGAGAAACAAATTTTGGAATTTCTCGCTATGGGCCTCCTAAACAAAGAGATTGCCGAGAAACTATTTATAAGCCCACACACCGTAAAGAACCACACCAAGAACATATACGCAAAGCTGGGCGTGAAGAACCGCGTAGAGGCACTTCGCATTTTTTTAGCGGCACACGGCAGCTAAAAAATAGCCCGAAAGGGCTATTTTTTTGAACAGAAAGAGGTAATAACTTGCATCCAGTTGAGTGAGCATTTTGGCAACATACCTCACTGCAACAGCAAGTAACTATTTTATTAACCTAAATTCACAACTATGGAAATAAAGATTGCAATAACCATCGACGCATCGTTAGCGCAAACCACCATCGACACCGTTACCACCGTTGAGAATAGCCTTCCGATGCTCATTAACCTTACGAACGACGACAGGCACAACCTGGCCAAGATGGGCGACAAAACCTTGGCGTTTGTAACCAAAACGCTAGAGTATGCCAAGCAAAACCCATCGGTGGTGCCCGCCTTCTTAAACGTGGCCGAGTTCGAGAACAACGTGACCACGGTAAACAACCTCTCGCGCATGCAAAAACCGCTGCGGCAGCTCATCGAAGAAATCGACGACACCACCTTGTATGTTGGCAGCGAGGCATACACCGATGCGCTAACATTCTACACCGCACTGAAGGGTGCTGCCAAGGCAAACGTTCCCGGCATGAAATCGGTTTACGACGATCTTCAGGCGCGATTCCCCGGCCGTGGCAAGGGCACGCCCCCCACTCCCCGCAATAAGAAGAATAATTCGAAGGACAATACCGAAAACGACAACAGCGACGAACCCACAACGTAGCTTAGCAGCGCCCAAATTTGCACACGCGTAAGGGTGCCCCGGTAGGGCACCCTTACGTGCATTTACCACAAAACGAGACGTGCCGGAATACCCCACACCGAAATAGCCTAGCAGCCCCTGCCCAACAAACAGCCCCACCAATGCCTGCATCTGAATACGAAATATAGGCTCGATAAATCCCCACCCGACAAAGTTTAGTGAACAGATCCCATTTTTCGCGCTCCGCGATACCTTTTAGATTCTCCGAGTGAGAAAATTGCTTCTCCGAGATACCTTTTTCCCTCTCCGAATAGCAAATTTGCTTCTCCGAGTAGCATTTTTCCCTCTCTCGGTAGCAAATTTGCTTCTTCGAGATACCTTTTTCCCTCACCGAGTGAGAAAATTGCTTCTCCGAGATACCTTTTAGACTCTCCGAGTGAGAAAATTGCTTCTCCGAGATACCTTTTTCCCTCTCCGGGTAGCAAATTTGCTTCTCCAACTAGCAAATTTGCCTCTCGGCCTAGCAAATTTGCTTCTCCGAGTAGCATTTTTCCCTCTCCGGGTAGCAAATTTGCCTCTCGGCCTAGCAAATTTGCTTCTCCGGGTAGCAAATTTGCTTCTCCGAGATACCTTTTTCTCACTCCGAGAAGCAAATTGCCTCTCTAGGTAGCAAATTGCCTCTCGTCCTAGCAATTTTCCTCTTCGAGAGGCAATTTAATGGGAGAATGAAAGGTTGGAGGTAAACCTATAAGTGAGCAGGCAGAGACTAAAAAATATTCGCTCGCTGATTGATGCCATGTGATAAAGATTTATATATTTGTGTATTGTGTATGTTTTTCACACAATACATACCAATAGGGCATGTATTGTGTGATTTTATCACACATATAAACGAGTTGGCAGTAATTTTAAAACGACACAAACAAGATTAATCAAAAGATGAAAAAAAGAATATTATTTTTAGCAATTTCACTCAGCCTAGGGTTGACATCACTTAATGCTCAAATAACTATTAGAGAAAATGATGTAGTAGAAAGGCCTGTATTTAAACCTAAGCAATTTGACAGTTTGACAAATATCGTGATGCAGAAACATCCAACAGATTACAAAAAATATATTGGATATAAACTGTTCTTTTTACCAAAGTCTAAAAATCACAAATCAAAGTATAGTTCTGACAACAATGAAAGAATGATTAATTTCTTGTTTTCTTCCGATACTGTTCAAATAGTAAAAGAAGGTAAAATTCCATTTGAAGAAATTACACTTACTAAAATGTTTGGCGATCCTGCAAGCCTCAAAGGGCCGGCTTTGAAACAATACAATGATAGAAAAGTAAACTACGAAAAAATAGATAAAGAAAAAACAAACATATATCTCCCATTCTTTTATCACGAAAAAACTGATAAAACTGAAGGTATAATTTTCGGTAAAATCGGAACTTTTCCTGATAGTGTTTATGGTAAATATTTCACAATTCTTAATATAGAAGGTAAAGAACCTTATGGCTCCAAAGAATTTAAAAAGTTAGATGATATAGAAATCGAAGACGGAAGAGACTGGCAATTGAGCCTTAAAATAACATTGAGAAATGAAACAAATCAAGATGTATTATATTGGATTATTGACCAAGCTCGATTTATAGGAAGTCCATTTTTTCTTGTTCCATTCTTTGAAAAGCAAAGAGCGATTTATTTAAATCAAAATGTTGTTCTTCGATATTCTGACAGAACGAATACAAATCTGCAAAACTTAATTGATGTAAACACAGGTGCAATGATTAATATAAAATATGGAGAGGTTTGGACTTGTTCTGATATAAGTTTTATAGAATCAAAAGACTCATATTATTTAAATTGTTTTTATTTTCTAAAAAATGGCGATAAAGAAGTGAAAATTGACTTAGAAAGTGGACTTATCAGTGATTATTTTATGCTTGAGACTGAATTTGTAAAACAAGAACTGGAAAAAAAGAAAAAAGAAGAAGAAAGGAAAAAAGAACAAGAAGAACGAAAAAAGCAAGAGCAGCTTGAAAGAGCGAAGTTCAAAAATGATTGTGTTGCTAAATGGGGTCAAAAAATGGGCGGATATATTGCTGATGGAAAAGTTATATTAGGAATGAACAATGAAATGTGTATTGCAGCTTGGGGGCATCCAATAAACATAAACAGAACAATTGTACGAGGTCTAACATCTGAACAATGGGTTTATGGTTGGGGAACTTATTTATATTTTAATAATGGTGCTTTAAATGCAATACAAGATTAGGGCAGTTATGTTAAAACGAAACGATTACTTAAATTTAATAGAAGAAATTAGAAACACTGATAAAAAATCATTGGACGAGTTCATTGACAAAGTACTTGAACCATTTGGAAAGGAAAATGAAAATTTCATTGAAGTTCTTTATAAAGACATTCACTATTTAATCAAGGACATTGACAAAGATGGAGATAATGATTTAGCCATTGAAAACGGTGACTTTGTTATTGAAGATGGTGATTTAAAATTGACAGGCTATCAATCAAGATTACACAACTTGTCTATTTGGCTTCATATAGAAATCTGCAAAAAACTTACTGAAATAAATCCTAAATTCAAGTAACAAATGCAACTTATAGGATTGATTGGAGAGAAAGGAATTGCATTTTTTCAGAACAGGAAGATGAGAATTACTCACCTTCGCTTCTCCGATGGAAAAAATGTGGTTCTTTACCCCCTAAGTCCTCTAAAAATAAGTTGTAATGGCGCACATCAACCAAGAGCAAAGGTATGTAATTACCCTCATGCTACAGCAAGGCAAGCTACAAAAAGAAATAGCCCTGTTTATCAACCGAAGCCCTTCCGTGATATCCCGGGAGATTCGCAGGAACAGGGATGCCAAAACGGGCATTTACGAGAGCAACGTGGCGCAGCG
>NZ_FMYP01000023.1 GCF_900096565.1 Williamwhitmania taraxaci | reverse complement strand
ACTTTTACGGCGAGAATGAAAATGCCATCCGCACCCAGGTTTGGTGCACGCTGATCGCCCAGCTGCTCATGACCGTGATCCAAAAGATGGCCAACACCCAGAAAGCATTTTCGGTGGTGGCAACGCTAGTCCGGATACACCTGATCAGCCTACTCGATGTTTTTGAGCTGCTCCGCAGCACCAAGCGGGACTACTTAAATAAGCGAGGTTCGCCAGATTTATACGGTCAAATTAAACTTATTTTCTGAGGGGTGCTTTTCTAATAATCAAAATCGTTGCCTGTATTTATTGGGATGCAGAGGCAATAAATGAATATTTAGAGTTTAGTCGGACAGTAGTGTAAGAATATGGTAAAACATACGGTATTCACTTATTCCTTTCACGAAAAGCACAACTCCCCAACGGGCTAACGATTAGTGTATGACTCTATATGCCGATTCCTTAATTAAACGACCATCGGATCAATCCAATTTCAGCTACCTTCGTTTCAATTACGAGAGAACCAACACTGCTTTCTACAACATTATAAGCAGTAACACCGTCCAAAGTGATAGTTTTGGCATCGTCAGACAATTTCCACGCTCCCGATTCTATACTGTCACAATTATCCGTAATAACGTATGTTCCATCGGCTTTAAAATCCCACTTCGAATTCGGGTCACAGGTTGTTGCAACAGTCACCCCTGCCACAGTCTTCGATTGTAAAGTCCAGACTTTTACTATCGGATTAACTGATATATTTTCCTCTGCAAAAGATGCAAAGAGAAATACAGATAATACCGCAATAGTTAAAATGAGCAAATAATGAAAGTTTTTCATGCTGTTTGTTTTAATTGTCAATAATATAAATGCAAATTAAGGCATTCCGTTGCGTACATAGATTACACAATTCCGTTTTATAGTTACATTATTCACATGTTTTGGGGAGCAGGACTGAATTTTTTGTTAACTCAAAAATAAAATTTTCACTATTCCCGGCAATAAATATCAGATTGAATGTAAACCTAAATAACATTCGCTACAATTCATTATGTGCAGATATGGACTATTTCGGTAAATATTTCATTACCAGATAAAACAACATACATTGTTTCTAATTCATTCACTTTCGGATTAACAATTAAAAGCAAGATTCAACTCACAAATGCAACTTGGGTTAACTGATTGTATGTCACAATAGGAGATAAATTTCTAAATTTACATTTGCAGAACACCGACGGGGAGAGTCTCTCTCCCCCACCAAACGCCCACGCACCAGAACTTACGGGGTTCCTATTTGAATGTTTTTGGGGGTGGTTGCAAAGCAGAAACCTTGCAGCACCCGTTACTTTGTGTTACTGGATTGTTACCGGAATAGCGAGGTTTACGGGGATTGGGAAATGGCCAAAAATGAAAAAAGGCTCTCAAAGTGTTAGTTTGAGAGCCTTTCCGCTCTTTAACGGGTTCTACCGTTTTATATTTGGTCGGGGTGACCCGACTCGAACGGGCGACCACTTGCACCCCATGCAAGTACGCTAGCCAACTGCGCCACACCCCGCCTTATTTTGAGGTTGCAAATGTAAGGTTCCTAATTGAATTTATCAAGCCTATCCTAACTTTTTTCTGAACAATTCACGGCTTCAATAGTTGATAATAAGCAAATTTATAAACAGCCATCATAAACTATCGAAAGAGTTATTTCTTACTTTTGCTTGCACATTAGAATCAGAAACCACAAAACATACATAATGAGCTTTTTTAAGAAAATGGAGTCGAACGAAAAAGGTTCCGACAACAAATCCCAAGAGAGTGTTGAGCGCGTAAGGTGTCTAATTCTGGGCAGCGGACCTGCAGGCCTAACGGCAGCAATTTATGCCGCACGAGCCAACCTAAGCCCAGTCCTATACGAAGGGCTTGAGCCCGGAGGTCAACTCACCACCACCACCGACGTAGAGAACTTCCCCGGATATCCCGAAGGTATTACCGGACCCGAGATGATGGAAGATCTCAAAAAGCAAGCACTTCGATTTGGAACCGACATCCGATTTGGGCTGGCTACAAAGACCGATTTATCCGTTAGACCATTCAAGGTGACCATCGACGAAAAAACCGTTATTGAAGCCGAAACCTTAATTATCTCAACCGGTGCTACCGCCAAATACTTAGGCATGCCGTCGGAAGAGAAATATAAGGGTCAGGGAGTATCAGCGTGCGCAACATGCGATGGCTTCTTTTACCGCGGACAAGATGTTGCCGTGGTTGGAGGTGGCGATACCGCTGCAGAAGAGGCCCTATACCTCAGCGGACTCTGCCGTAAGGTCTACCTAATTGTAC
Source organism: Williamwhitmania taraxaci (assembly GCF_900096565.1). Lineage (NCBI taxonomy): Bacteria > Pseudomonadati > Bacteroidota > Bacteroidia > Bacteroidales > Williamwhitmaniaceae > Williamwhitmania > Williamwhitmania taraxaci. The sequence continues at coordinate 47,105 of NZ_FMYP01000023.1, read as the reverse complement.
GCAAGGACTATCTACGTGCATCCAAGGTCATGCAAGATCGAGTAGCCGGAACAGCCAACATCACCTTACTTTTCGGACACGTCACCAAAGAAATCGTTGGAGACGACAAGGGTGTAACCGGTGCGCTTCTAACAAAACTCACGGGCGAGGATGTTAAAATCGACATTACCGGGTTCTTTGTAGCCATCGGTCACAAACCAAACTCCGACATTTTCCAACCAGCCCTCCATACCGATGAGGTTGGTTACATCAAAACGATTCCAGGAACCAGCAAAACCAATATTCCTGGCGTGTTTGCTTGTGGCGATGTTCAAGATCCACACTACCGCCAAGCAATTACTGCTGCCGGCTCTGGATGTATGGCAGCCATCGATACAGAACGATTCCTCGGAGAAGTTGGCGCACACAGCTAAGTTCGGTCCACAAAAGCACAAAAGAAAAGGCGAGGAAAATTTCCTCGCCTATATATTTTGCCGTAACTCAATTACGCCCCTAAGTTAGGCATAGTCTCGCTGCGATACTTACCTGAAAGTAGCTTATCGCGACATTCGGTAAAGCACTTAACTGTATAATCAACATCTTCCAAGGTGTGGGCAGCCGTTGGGATAATCCGCAACAAAATTTGGCCCTTTGGAATAACGGGATAAACTACAATTGAGCAGAAGACACCAAAATTTTCCCTTAGATCCATAATAAGGTTGAGGGCTTCACCCAACTCACCATGCATCATAACTGGAGTTACCATCGATTCGGTTTTCCCAATATCGAAACCAGCTTCACGGAATCCCTTCTGAATAGCGTTAGCGATAATCCAAAGTTTTTCGCGTAACTCCGGCTGAGTCTGCACCAATTCCAAACGCTTAAGAGCACCAATAACCATCGGCATTGGAAGCGATTTAGCATAGATCTGTGAGCGCATATTGTATGCAAGGAAGTCAATTACATCCTCTTCGCTGGCCACAAAAGCACCAATCCCGGCCATCGACTTTGCAAAAGTACCAAAGTAGAGATCGATCTTGTCTTGAACACCAAAATGCTCACCAGTTCCAGCACCGGTAGGTCCCATGGTTCCAAATCCGTGGGCATCGTCCACCAACAATCTGAAATCGAACTCGCTCTTCATCGCGGTAATCGCCTTCAGGTTGCCAAGGTCACCAGCCATACCAAAGACACCTTCGGTAATAACTAAAATACCACCGCCAGTTCTTTCTACCCATTTGGTAGCTCGTTCCAACTCCTTGTGCAGGTTTTCCATATTGTTGTGTGGAAAAACAAAGCGTTTTCCTGGAAACAAGCGCAATCCATCAATGATACAAGCATGCGAATCAGAGTCGTAAACTACTACATCGTTACGACCGACTAAGGAGTCAATAATAGATACCATTCCTTGATAGCCAAAATTGAGTAGGTAGCCCTTGGGCTTACCAACAAAATCGGCTAACTTTTGCTCGAGTTCTTCATGCTTCCGAGTTTGCCCGGACATCATCCTAGCCCCCATTGGGTAACCCATACCATACTGAGCAGCTCCTTCGGCATCAGCCTTCCTAACTTCAGGATGATTCGCAAGACCTAAGTAGTTGTTAAGGCTCCAATTGAGCACTTCCTTACCACGAAACATCATACGAGGCTTGATTTCACCTTCGAGCTTTGGAAATGCAAAATAACCATGTCCAAGCTTTTGGTGCTGTCCTATAGGTCCACGGTTTTGTCTGATTTTCTCAAAAATATCCACGGCAACAATATTTAAATTGACGTTTTAAAAATGAAATAGAGGCGCAAAACTAACTTTTTTTTCGGAGTTTACCCATTATTAAAACTATTTTGACAACACCTAATCGGAATAATTATTAGCGTAGTCATTCAATTATTCTACCTTTGCACCTCTGATGCTAAACAATAACTCGAAAGAAAAAAAGTTTAGAATAGTATAAAACTAATGATTAACTTTGTCCGTTATTTTAAGGTATGAATAAGATAAAGCTACTTTCGACTACAATCATTGCCATAGCGGTCCTTGCAGGCTGCAGTGGTTACGAGAAAATATTAAAGAGTAAGGATAATGAGCTTAAATACAGCAAGGCTCTTATGTATTACGACAAAGGCGATTTCTATAGGGCCTCGCTGCTCTTGGAACAGATTCTACCTATTTACAGAGGAACAAATCGTGCCGACACCGTAAACTTTTATTACGCTTACAGCCAATACGGTCAAGGAGATTACCTTCTGGCCTCTAGTTATTTCGACACTTTTAGGAAAAACTATCCTAAGAGTAGTTTTACCGAGCAATCGGAATACCTCTACGGATACTGCTTTTACCTCACCTCTCCCCGACCTGAACTGGATCAGGAAAACACCAACTTTGCAATTGAAGCGTTCCAAGAGTTTCTCTCAAGATATCCAAATAGCAAAAAGGCAGAGGAAGCAAAAAATTTAATTACCGAACTTTTCAATAAGTTGGAAGAGAAATCATATAAAAGTGCTTGGCTTTACTATCACACCGAGAACTACAAAGCAGCAATCGTAGCGTTAGGAAACTCGATTAAAGATTATCCGAATTCGAAACATCGCGAGGAGTTGATGTTTCTCATTCAGAAATCAGCATTTCTCTATGCCGAAAACAGCATTGCTACAAAACAAAAGGAGCGCTACCAAGCAACTGAGGACTATTATTTTAACTTTATTGCAGAGTACCCGCAATCGGAAAATTTAGTCGAAGCGAAAAAGATGCATGAGACAGCGCTCAAGGCACTCAAGAACTAGAAATAATTAAAATTCAAATACCATATGGACTTTAAGAAAATCAATGCGCCAACAACCACGGTTACCAGAGACCTTGATAAGTTGGACAAGCCTACAGGAAGCATCTACGAATCGGTAATGATTATCTCCAAAAGAGCCAATCAGATTTCGGTAGAATTGAAGCAGGAACTCAATCGCAAGCTTGAAGAGTTTGCTAACTATTCCGACAACCTTGAAGAGGTTTTTGAGAATCGTGAGCAAATTGAGATCTCTAAGTTCTACGAAAAACTTCCTAAGCCAACACTCATTGCCGCTCAGGAATTTATGCAAAACAAAATTTACTACCGTAATCCTAAGACTACTGAGGAACAAGCGGTGCCAAACGAATAATTGCATATGCTTAAAGGGAAGCACATTATAATAGGAGTAACGGGGAGCATAGCCGCCTACAAAGCAGCACACCTTATCAGGCTTCTGAAAAAGGAAGAGTGTGAAGTTAAGGTTATTATGACCCCCCTCGCCAAAGAATTCATCACCCCGCTCACACTGGCTACCCTTGCCAAAAGCCCTATCCTGGTAGATTTCTTCAACCCAGAGAATGGTGATTGGAATAGCCACGTTGACTTGGGTATGTGGGCCGACGCCTACCTTATTGCACCGGCTACGGCCAATACCATGGGCAAAATGGCCAATGGTATTGCCGATAACCTGCTGCTTACCACCTATCTTTCGGCCAAATGCCCTGTGTTTGTTGCTCCGGCAATGGATCTGGACATGTTCCAGCATGCGGCTACCCAAAACAACATCCAGAAACTTCGCTCCTACGGTAACCATATTATTGAACCAACTGCAGGGGAACTTGCCAGTGGGCTTATTGGTAAAGGACGCATGGAAGAGCCAGAACAAATCGTGGCATACCTTAGCCGCTTTTTCGATCTAAAAAAAAAGCTTAACGGGAAAATCTGTCTTGTAAACGCAGGTCCAACCTACGAAGCAATCGATCCGGTTCGCTTTATTGGAAACCATAGCACCGGGAAAATGGGCTTCGCTATTGCTTACGAACTGGCAGAAAGAGGCGCCCAAGTGGAGTTAATTTCTGGTCCAACCAACGAAACCATTGCTCATCCGAACATCAGCGTAACCAAGATTACTTCTGCTGCCGAAATGGCAAAGGTATGCATATCTAAATTCCACGAAGTTGACATAGCAGTTCTTTCTGCAGCAGTGGCCGATTTTACTCCAGTAAAAGTTGTATCCGAAAAAATTAAGCGCGAAAAAGAGAACTACACCATCGAACTTACACCAACTACCGATATTGCAGCCGAACTGGGGAAGATTAAGCGACAAAACCAGATCGTTGTTGGATTTGCCTTAGAAACAAATAATGAAGAAGTCAACGCAAAGACTAAGCTTAAACGCAAAAACCTCGACTTCATTGTTCTAAACTCCCTCCAAGATGTTGGGGCTGGATTTGGCCAAGACACCAATAAAATTAAGATATACTCTAAAACTGGAGAGGAATTCCTATTCGAATTGAAAACAAAAAAAGAGGTAGCAACCGATATCGTTGATGCCATTTGCAACATTCAACAATAACCAACTGAAGGAAAATGAACAAGCCCCTTTCTATATTGCTAGTCCTATTCCTACTCCTTGGGTCGAACCTTTCGGGTCAAGAGTTGAAGTGCAACATCCAAGTAAACTCCTCCAAGATACAAGGAACGAACCGAACAGCGTTCCAAACGCTCCAAACTGCACTTTACGAGTTCATGAATAACTCCACATGGACCGACCATGTTTACACTCAGGAGGAGCGAATCGATTGCAACATACAAATAAATATAACCGACCAAATTGGATCCGACCAATATAAAGGAACCATACAGGTGCAGTCGCGTCGTCCTGTTTACGGTAGTTCTTATAATACGGTAATGCTCAACTTCCTCGACAACGACCTCGACTTTAAGTATATCGAATTCGACAAGTTGGAGTTCAATATTAACAGTTTTCAGTCAAACTTAACTTCAGTTCTGGCCTACTACGCATACATAATTATTGGCCTTGATTACGACTCGTTTAGCTTCAAAGGCGGCTCCGACTACTTCCTAAAGGCCGAAAAAATCGTCACCAATGCTCAAAATGCCCAAGAAAAAGGATGGAAACCATATGAAGGGTCGAGAAAAAACAGGTATTGGCTCATCGAAAATTTACTGAATGAAAAGTATTCGCCCATGCGGGAAGTCAGCTACCGTTACCACAGGCAAGGTCTCGACAGAATGGCAGACAAAACCGTTGATGGTAGAGCAGAAATTGCCGAAGCTCTTACATCGATTCAGAAAGTATATCGCGTAAAACCAGACCCATACCTATTCCTACTCCAAGTATTTTTCGATGCAAAATCGGAGGAACTCGTAAATATTTTCTCGGAATCGTTCCTAAGCGAAAAAACACGTGTATACAACATTCTTGTAGAAGTAGACCCAACCAGAGTTGACACCTACAAAAAGATAAACGAGCAATCTCAGGATTAACCTTAACCCTCCGAATTGCCATGCTACAGCAACTGAGAATTGAAAATTTTGCCCTGATTGACAAGCTAGACATTAGCTTCGAAAGCGGCTTATGTACCATTACGGGCGAAACTGGTGCCGGAAAATCAATTCTATTAGGAGGGCTTTCCCTTCTACTTGGCAATAGAGCCGATTCAACAATAATAAAATCGGGAGAAAATAATTGTATTGTTGAAGGACACTTCAACATAAAAGCCTATAAGTTACCGCCGTTCTTCGAAGAGAACGATCTCGACTACGACGACATTACCATAGTAAGACGTTTAGTCTCGTCTAGTGGAAAATCGCGAGCCTTCATAAACGAGATTCCGGTGACGCTACAAACGCTTAGAGACTTCTCCCTTCAACTCATTGACATTCACTCGCAGCACGAAAACCTATCGCTCGCCAATAGCATTTTTCAACAAAAAGTGGTTGATGCGATTGCTGGTAATGCACTTTTGCTTGACACGGCAGCAGCAGCTTACCGCAGCATGTTAGATGCAGAAAAAGCATACCAACGACTAAAATCTGAAAGCGAAAGAGCAAAAGAGGAGGAAGAGTATATTCGTTTTCAGGTAGAGCAGCTAGCTGCTGCGAGTTTAAAATTAGGCGAACTAACCGAACTGGAAGCAGAGATAAAACAGCTAACCCACGCCGAAGAGATTAAAGCAGCCCTTACCTCGGCGGAAAACGCACTTGATAGCGAGAGCGGAGAAATCTCTGGGATTCCAGCCCTTACCGAAGCCGATGCGTATTTGAAACGAGTGGTAGAATACCTTCCTGCCCTACCCGAACTCTCGGAAAGACTTTACTCCTGCCTAATCGAGGTTAAAGATATTGCAAGAGAAATCACCTTACTCAACGATCACCAAGATATTAATCCAGAACGGCTCATCACCGTTCAACAACGGATGGATTTACTATATACACTGATGCAGAAACACAAATGCAAAAGTGAAGATCAGCTAATTGCTATCCAATCCGATTTAGAACAAGAATTGCTGCTGATTCTAAACAGCGATGAAGAATTAAAGAAAAGCGAAGACAACCTGACCGAACAGGAACTAAAGTTTCGAGCGATCGCTCTTCAATTAAACAAAGCCCGTAATGGGATTAAGGAGCAGATCATCTCAAAAACAGAGGACATGCTCAAGAAGTTAGGGATACCCAATGCACGTCTAGCTATTGAAATTGAAGCTAATTCAGCGCCAACTGTAACCGGAAGCGATAAGGTAACTTTTCTCTTCTCGGCAAATATGGCTTCGCCACTACTGGATATGGGCAGAGTTGCATCGGGCGGTGAAATGTCACGATTGATGCTTGCGCTAAAGGCACAAATGGCAAAAGCCATTGATCTCCCGACTATCGTTTTTGATGAAATCGACGCAGGTATATCAGGCGAGATAGCCCACAAGATGGGCGAAATAATCGCACAGATGGCACAAGCCATGCAGGTAGTCAATATCACCCATCTTCCACAAATTGCAGCCAAGGGAAGCCAGCATTTGATGGTTTACAAGGAAACACTAAACGGCAACACCACCACAAAGATAAAGCGGCTAGACAGTGAGGAGCGAGTAGTAGAAATTGCTAAAATGCTTAGTGGCCAAAAACTCTCCGAAGCCGCAATGCAAAACGCCAGAGAGCTACTGGCTCAGTAAGATGAACGCTGAGAATTGAACAATTAAACAGAATCACAGTTAATCAATAATAACCGAGTTAACCTGTATTGGGTTTATTCTTATTTGTACGAAATAATCTTCACTAAATAATAACAGCTATGCCTTACAGCTTACTAAAAGGGAAAAAAGGATTAATTTTTGGCGCTTTAAACGATCAGAGTATTGCATGGAAAATTGCAGAACGCGCACACGAAGAGGGTGCAAGCATTGTGCTTTCCAATACAGCCGTTGCCATGCGAATGGGGTCGGTAGATGAGCTAGCGGCAAAATGTAACTCGCTTGTTATTCCGGCAGATGCAACCAACGTCGAGGACATTGAGAATCTCATGAAGCAAACCATGGAACATTTTGGCGGAAAGATTGACTTTATCCTCCACTCCATTGGTATGTCGCCCAACGTTCGCAAAGGATTTACCTACGACGATCTAGATTACCCAAACTACCACAAGACATTGGATATTTCGGCAATGTCGTTTCACAAAATTCTTCAGGTGTCGCGCAGATTGGATTCCATAAACGAATGGGGATCAATCGTGGCCCTCTCTTACATTGCAGCACAACGCACCCTTTACGGTTATAACGATATGGCCGATGCAAAGGCTTTGCTGGAAAGCATAGCCCGCAGTTTTGGCTACATTTATGGACGGGAGAAAAAAATCCGTATCAACACCGTATCCCAATCCCCCACACCAACCACTGCCGGAAGCGGCGTAATGGGTTTTGGTGGTCTACTCGACTTTTCGGAACGAATGTCACCGCTTGGCAATGCAACCGCAGAGGAGTGTGCAGACTATTGTATCACGCTATTTTCCGACCTCACGAAGAAAGTAACTATGCAAAACCTATTTAACGATGGAGGATTTAGCAGCATGGGTATGAGTCGCAGTGCTATGGAAGTATACAACCGCAACTTAGACGATTGTATCGATTGCAAATAAACAACCCCACCAATAAATAAAAAAGGTTCCGAAAATTCGGAACCTTTTTTATTGCTGACCAATACGCCAACTAACCTAAATAACTTTTGAGCAACTTACTTCTTGACGAGTGACGAAGACGACGAATTGCCTTCTCCTTGATTTGGCGAACGCGCTCACGGGTGAGTCCAAACTTTTCACCAATCTCCTCTAATGTCATTTCGGAACAATTAATTCCGAAGAAGTATTTAATGATATCACGTTCTCTTTCGGTAAGTGTTGCCAGAGCCCGTTCAATCTCCTTGCTCAGCGACTCCATAATAAGAGCGCGGTCGGCATTTGGAGAATCGTTATTAATAAGCACATCGAGAAGGCTGTTATCCTCACCCTCAACAAAAGGTGCATCGACAGATACGTGACGACCTGAAACGCGAAGGGTATCGGTAACCTTTTCTTTCGGTAGTTCAAGCACCTCTGCAAGTTCCTCTGGTGAGGGTGTCCTCTCAAATTCTTGCTCAAACTTCGAAAATGCCTTGTTGATTTTATTCAACGAACCCACTTGGTTCAGCGGAAGACGAACAATACGTGATTGTTCTGCCAACGCCTGCAGGATCGATTGACGAATCCACCAAACAGCGTAAGAGATAAATTTAAATCCACGTGTTTCATCGAACTTCTCAGCAGCCTTAATAAGCCCGAGATTACCTTCGTTAATAAGGTCAGGCAAGCTTAAACCTTGGTTTTGGTATTGCTTAGCCACTGATACAACGAACCGAAGATTAGCACGTGTAAGCTTCTCAAGAGCGGCTTGATCGCCCTTCTTGATTCGCTGCGCTAGATCAACTTCTTCCTCAACGGTAATAAGTTGTTCCTTACCTATCTCCTGAAGGTATTTATCCAAGGAGGCGCTCTCCCTGTTTGTAATTGACTTAGTGATTTTTAACTGCCTCATCTACTAGCTGAAATTTGTGCAAAGGTACGTTATAATAACGAATGATTCAATTTAATGTTTGGTTCTACTCACTATTTTTTAGCTTTTTCTTTACTTCTTCAACCCAATGGCGTAGTAAGCAACCACTCCGTTGGGATAAATTCCTTCTATTAGGATTCCTCCTGATGCATTCCTTAAAACATCCGCCACATCATCAACTTCATAAATCGGATTGCGATCAATTTGCGTTATGATGAATCCTTGCTTTACCCCTTGATCCTTAAGCAAACCGCTATGAAGTTCAACAATTTCAACTCCACCTCTTAGCCCGAACCTCTTTTTTAACTCATCGGAAACTGGTGCTAACTTTGCACCAAGGGCAGCTGCACTGTCGGAGGCTTTGACGATATCGGTAGAACCAACCTTATTACGCAGAACAACCTTAAAGGGTTTCTGTTTATTTTCGCGGACTACTATTACATCAACGGCTTCCTTTGGTCGAAAACGGCTCACCTGCTCCTGCAACTCCGATGGACTATTAACAGCAACCCCATTAATGCTAAGAACAATATCACCCCCTTTAATCCCTGCTTCTGATGCACCACCATTTACATCCACACCAGTTACCAGCACACCCTTCAACTCCTTGACACCAATCTTATCGGCCTCTTCCTGAGTCAATTCCTGAATACCAATGCCAAGGAACGCCCGCTGAACGGTACCAAACTCCTTAATATCGTCTACTACCTTTTTCGCAATGGAAACCGGAATAGCAAAGGAGTATCCTGAGTATGAACCAGTACGGGAGGCAATGGCGGTATTAATCCCAACCAATTCGCCCCGAATATTTACCAATGCACCTCCGCTATTGCCTGGATTCACTGCAGCATCGGTCTGGATAAAAGATTCAATGGCCGATGACGCACCTCCTGCGGCAATTAGATTAACATTGCGGGCCTTTGCGCTAACAATCCCTGCGGTAACGGTAGAAGTTAGATTGAATGGATTACCAACCGCTAAAACCCATTCGCCAAGCCTTAGATCATCGGAATTACCAATGGGAATGAACGGCAAATTTGTTCCATCAACCTTTAATAAAGCAATATCTGTATTGGGATCGGACCCAACTACCTTGGCCTTAAATACCCGCTTGTCATTAAGAACTACCGTGATCTCACTGGAGCCATCAATCACATGATTATTGGTAATAATATAGCCATCGCCCGACAGTATAACGCCACTCCCAGATGCTTGCTGAGGTTGCGGCTGAAATCCCTGATTTGGATTTCCAAAGAAGAAATCCAACATAGGATTTCCTGAAGAATAACCTGATTGACCATAATAGGTAGTTTTAACATGCACCACTGCATGAATGCTATTTTCAGCAGCGTAGGTAAAATCGGTTGGGGCTTGATTTCCGATGCTTACAAATTGAGACGCTGGATTATTCCCCATACTAGCCTTTACGGTAGAACCGGCAAACTGCTTGGAGAAAAAATAGGAAGAAGATATTCCTGACAGAACTGCAACTAAGACAGACAGACCAATAACATGTTTCTTCATCGCTTTACATTTTAATGATTAACAAATAAAAAACAAACCCTCAATTTCACGAAGGAAGATTCTTTTTCGGAAAATACAGTTGTCTTAAAAACTCAAATTGTATGCCTTTGTTTTATGCTAGTATGTTAATTAACAAACCTTAACGAAAATCACAGATAGACTGAAAAGATGTCAGTTTTTTCACGTCACAAAATCATCACCTTTCAACGCTTCGATTCCGAAGACAAGTGTAGGATCGGATTGTTTTCTGCGTTTACTGCAGAGTAGTGAAAGGATTTTTATATGTTTGTAGGATAAACGATCAATGAGAAGATGGAAGTCCCCTTTGTAAAATACCACGGTGCTGGAAACGACTTTGTTATTATAGACAACACATCGGCTGCCTATACACTAACTCGAGAAGCAATTGCCTTCATCTGTCACCGTCGTTTTGGCGTAGGCTCCGATGGGCTAATGCTGATTGAAAAATCGGAAGAGGCCGCCTTTTACATGCGCTATTTCAACAGCGATGGAAACGAATCAACCATGTGCGGTAATGGAGGCCGGTGTATTGCTCACTTCGCTCACAGCATTGGGTTGGCCGGTGAATCCATTTCGTTTATGGGCATCGATGGACCACACCAAGCCACGATTTTAGCACCCGATCGGATTAAGCTTAAAATGAAAAATATTGATCGTGTAGACCATCACCCCGGATATTACTTCCTAGATACCGGTTCACCTCACCATGTTGTATTTAAAGATGATGTAAGAAATACAGATGTGGTAACCGAAGGGAAAAACATTCGCTATAGCGACAAATACCCAGCAGGAACCAATGTTGATTTTGTAGAAATTCTTGATACCAACCGGATTTTTGTGCGAACCTACGAGCGGGGTGTTGAAGACGAAACCCTATCGTGTGGCACAGGAGTGGTTGCTGCAGCCATAGCAACCAATATCTCAGGAAATCCCAAGGATGTTTTCATTATTGAGACGCGCGGAGGTGAGTTAGAAGTTTCATTCAGCTATCAAAAAAATGAATTTATTGATGTGTATCTCACCGGACCTGTTAAATTTGTATTCTCAGGAAAAATTGTTCTGTAACGTTGTCCCAACCAATTCAGTGAAGAGATGAGAAAACTAACCTATGACGAAACACCCGACTCCCTTGAAGTTACATTAGACAAGGAAAAGAGCCGTTTTGAGTTCTATGGAAAATCGCTTCCCGAAAATTGCAACGACTTTTTCAACCCCATCCTGGATTGGTTCACGGAGTATATGAAGGAGCCAAACAAGGAAACCATTGTTACCTTCAAACTTGATTATTTCAACACCTCTTCCTCCAAAAAACTGCTTGAAATATTTTTCCGGCTACAAGAAATTCACAAGCAGAAAAAAAACGTAATGATTAACTGGTATTACCAGAAAGAGGACGACGACATGAAAGAATCGGGCGAAGCATTTGCAGAGATGGTGGTAATCCCCTTTAAGATTATACCGTATTAGAATACAGAAACTAATTAAAACCAACTATTGCTATCTTTGCACGAACAACTACTGATGTGATAGTAGCTAGTACGAAAGAGGGTAACTGGTGAGAAACAATCACAATCAAATTAAATAAAGTATAAAACTAAATACGGTAAAGTGCAGATGATACCATCTTGCTCGTTACCGTATTTTTACTTTCAAATAATAGAAGGTCACCTACTTGTTCGTTACAACAATATCAACTCTTCTATTAATTCGTCTGTTTTCTTCGGTATCATTTGGCGCCACAGGAACCGTATTACCCATATTCTTGGTTTCAAATTTAGAGAAACCCCTCTCCACTAAGTAGCGGGCAACATTACGTGCACGCGCATCGCCAATGGCAGGATTATCTAATGCTTCAAGATCATCGCAATGTCCTTGTATCTGGATCTTCACCGTTGGATTCTCCTTAAGCATACCAACCAACCGTGTAATTTCAGCCACACCCTCAGGGGTAAGTTCCGAGGATTTAGAATCGAAAGTTAAATTCTTTAACTCCAAGGAAGCACCAATTGTAATAGCAGTCAATGTGTAATCCTTAGAAACATCTTCAAATGTAGTAACCTGCTGAATATCTAAACTCGCGGAATAATACCAATAGCCATCGGCCACAACTTCGACGGCATAATCATTTGCGGCGGCAAAAGAAACACCATACTCACCAGTAGATCTATTAGAAGTAATTGAGGCAATAATCTGGTTATTCTTTTTGTTAATAATATTGATTTTTGCAGTTACAGGCTTAAGGCTTACCACATCCTTGACTACACCCCTTAAATTGGTTCGTCGTATTTCCAGAACTCCGCCTGCGAGATTGCTTTCCAAACCACTCTTAGTAAAGTTAATAGTCCTAATCTTCTCATCAAACACAAAGTTCACCTCAAATTGTTTGTATCCATTAAAATGGACAAGATAACTGCCTTGACGTAAGTCGAAATTTTCAGTATATACATTAGATACGGTAACATTGTAGTTATCGGTAACCGGCGCATATAGTATGAAATACCCATCTGCGTTAGTTAAGGTGGAGTATATCCTGCCCTGACTATCTTTTGCACTAATACGAACGTTTGACATATCAACTTTACCTAAAGCAGACAACTTACTTCTGTTTAGAACAATTTTACCGAAAACCTTGTTTTTTTCGACAAAAGGTAATTCCAACGTAGTATTTGCGACTAGAGCAATAAATGGTGTATCCTGATCCTTGGAAAAAGCGCCGAGATCTTTGCCGACAGCATCATATTGTAGTCGATAAGTTCCGCGAGGAATATTAATGAACTTTACATTACCATATTGATCCGATAGCGTTTCACCATTGTAGGAAAGCGAATTATTTTTCTTGAGTGTATCGCCTACATACTCCAGTTGAACTAAAACATCACGAATACCTGGTTCATTTTCATCCTTACGTTTATTTCCATTAAGATCTTTAAAAAACTCCATTTCAAGATTGTAGAACTTCCGGTTCGGCTGCTGCCAATTAAATTCCTTATGAACTCCTGCTTCAAAATATACAGTTGAATATTTGGATTGAGCCTCCGATCCATTCTCTTTCTTACTTTGCATAGCATATACACTCTGGAAATATAACCACCAATCACGAGGCAAAAAGTAAGTTAAATATCCGGTGACAGTAGTTGAAGTACTACCAGCAACAATATTATTGCTATAGGCTAACTGCAACCTTAACTTTAAAATATCTTTATAAATAAACTTATCTAAGTATGGTGTTACACGCAGGTAACGAGTATTCTTCGATGCATAAAAATTTATATAATTCTCAAACAAATTACGAGGTCCATTATAGTAGGAAAACATACTCCCCCAACCATTGCCAACCAACAGTAAAGACAAAACCTGATAAATACTCCGTTTAGGAGCAAACTGAGAAAGAGGCGTCCCAAAATACAAGTTCGAATAAGAATAAACGTCGCCGTAACCAATTGTAAACGAGGGGGACATGGAGAACAATAACTCTCGAAAATTTATTCGCATTCCAACTTTATCGCTATAAGTTTTTACACCAAAGTAAGAATTAGGTTCAAGTGAACTAAAATTATCGGACGAAGCCTCATCATAGCCAAGTTCGTTATATACCGAAAAACTAGCTGTAGCCTTATGCATAAAATTCAAATGAACCCTACTCGTTCGGTAAAATCGTGAAGGCAGAAAGTCTGAAACCCCAATTAATCGAGGGTTATAATACTCATAATTACCCGTTAAACGCAGACTATTATCCTTATTAACCGAATAATCCATATTGAGACTTGCAGTACTTCGCCCACGATTATATCCCACATAATCACTGGGATAAGATCGTCCCATAACTGAAAAAGAATACTTAGGCAATGTCAGTGCATAACCAAGCGTAAGACCCATGGCCTGTTTGTGCCCTTGATTAATTGCAGCATAATCTACATCACTAATACTTGCGCGTCCTTGAATTTTTTGGTAACGTCCAATACGCAGAGCAACTCCACCGTAACCAACAAATTGCTCAGCAGCAGAAATACCCTGCTTCGTATGACCAGCCCCAACATTCAAACTAACAGCATCATATATAGCATAGGAAACATCGGCACCAGCATGAGTATCGTTTGTATACTGATTCTTTGCAAATGAAGATCTAAAACTAAGTGACCTCAAGTGCGTTTGGAAATCAACACCTCGTCCTATAACGTCAATCTCATAGTTTGTAATAAAATCTCCAGCCTTTACGTCGAAATAGTTATTAACATACCCAAGGTAAGAAAAACTATATTTTAAAAAATCATCGCGCGAGGACGATGATCTATTTCGATATGAGTAGTATAGTCTATCCTCTTCAGTCAAGGCCAATCCACCAGCCATATATAGAGAATAATTTGTGGGGACTTGATCATTAAAAAGTCCTTGTGCGCTTAGATCAACCACTAAGGCCTTGTCGGAAGCATCGATGATATTTCGACTTACACTTGCTAATTGCTTAAACCAAACGGTACTACGAAATGAAGTATCCTGAGTAGACGCTTTTACATTAACAGCAAAAAAACCTTGACTAAGCTGTTTATCACTGACATTCATGATAACAGGAAAACTAATAATAGTATCAGTAAATGGAGGCAAATTTATATCAGAAGATAAGTTTTGAGCGTATGATCGTGCAAATACAAGTCCTCGCCCAGACTCCATATTAAAATATAATTGTTCCGCTTGGTTACCATTATTTTTACATTGCAAACGAAACTCCGATTTAGTTTCATTGGATGAAATAAAGATATATCTATCCAAAAACCTGACGGACAAATCCTTACTTTTCGGAATTTTAACGTAACAATACTCATTTTTCACAACATTCCCTGACCTATCCTTTATTGTTGCAATTATTGAATACGCAACTTCCCCTTTTGCCTCTTTTGGCACAGCAATTCGGATTGGAATTAAAATAGAATCGTAAGCGGCTAGCGTTATTTCCCGAGAAATTTCCCCAATTATCTGCCAGCCACTGGGAGCCGTAAAATCTACGACAAAAGTTGAAGCTGAGGCATCAGTATTCTTGACCTTTAGAACGTTAAAAAACAATTCCTTGTTCAACTCTTGATTACTAATGGCAAAACTAATATCTATGGCTACTTTATCATTATTACGAAAAAGAAAGTATTGTCCCATTGCCGCTCCATTACAAAGCAACGCTATAAAGAATGAAACTACAACAGTCCATTTTCGAAACATATTGATTAAAATATTTCTTCTATTTTAAATACAAGATCCAAATAATAATAACCAGATTTAACGTCAATTAACCCGACAAACCCCGGCGATGTAGCAAAAGCGATATCGAGAACAATCATAGCTTTTTTTGCATTATAAAGCCCCACTGTAGTGCTTTCTGCAATTACATTTCCAACACCTATATCACTGAGAATAAAACCGGGATAAACAACTGTACCTCCGGGAAAATCACTTGATTCAAATTTTGGAGTTACTTTTACGTAACTTAGAGATAAGGAAGAAAAACCATCGTCACTTAAAACTAAACTATTCGACTTGCAATACAACTTCCAACCTTTACAAGCTGGATCCACATTTATTGAGTAAATCTTCACCCTAGAATAGTTAGGATAACTAATACCGTCTTTAATCTTTTGATATGAATTGAACTGAAATTGTACCGTGCCGCCACTAACTACAACAACCCCCATGGTTTGACCGTGCAGGCCTTTTAATGAACCACAGAAAAGAAGAAACAATATTACGGTATAGCGTATAAGTAGGCGGTACAGCACCATTTAAACCAATTAAAAAAATGTAAAAAAAGGCTATCCATCAACAAATATTAATGGATAGCCCAAATCATCTCTTACAATCCATCCAAATCTAAGAATGCATTTACAGCATATCTGTCTGGGGTTATGTTTTGAGAAAGCAATGTACCGGCAGAGCCAACAAATCCATCAGCCAGCGACCAACCAATAGTAAAAGTATTAGCCGCAGTATTACCAGCAATCGAAACACCTACTGCGTTTTTAATAATAGCAGTAAGCCCTCCAATAGCACCCTTACCAATAAGGAGTGGTTTAGCAGTGATAGCAATAACATAATTAGCGGGTGCTCCTGTTCCTGTTAATGTTGTTAGATACCCGATATTTGCGGCAGGAATAGTTAAACCAATATCATTTCCAGTTAAATCACTTTCTGCATACAAGTTCACTTCGTAATTAACAGACGAAGCTACTGTAAAAGTAGTTGTTGTTGCAGGGCCGGTGAGTATTCCTGCGGTATACTGAGCGATGGTGTTAACAACAAACTCAACATTTCCACCCGAAACAACTTGGAGTCGAAGTATTGAATTTAGAGACACCCCAATGGGGATAATGGCAATATCCGAGACAGGCTGCGCTTTTGCAACTGTAATCGAAATTATTGCCAATGAGACTAATAATAACTTTTTCATAGCGTGAAGGTTTAAATTTAACTTAGTAATTATACGTAAAGTTTATTTATCTGACAACTAAAACTATTAAACGTTGATGAATAGACTGTATTTGTTGAACTACCCCAACTTAAATCCCATCACTAAAACGTCGTCCACCTGTTTAAAATCGCTGCCTATCCAGTTTATTAAGTGATTCCTCAAAATAGCCTTCTGATCTTCCATTGATTTCTGATGGTTCTCAAAAAGCATATCTTGGAAACTTTTCAGCATGATTTTTATGCCTGCTGGTCCGCCAAATTGGTCGGCATACCCATCGGAGAAGAGATAAAAATAGGTTGGTCCATCAATATCAATGGTGTGATTAGTAAACGTGCGCAACTGCTCGGTATGAAATCCGCCCACTGGCTCTTTGTCGCCCTTAATCCGAATCATCTCTCCATTTTTAATATAGAGCAAGGGATTTTTAGCTCCAGCATACTCCAAAACATTCTTGTCGAAGTCGATAACACAGAGAGTCATATCCATACCATCGCGATTATCGGTTTCGTCTTGGCGCAAAACCCTGCGAATATCTTGATTTAATCGCTGTAGAATAAGGCTTGGCGTATGTATTCCTGCACGAATAATTTCATTCAACAGATTATAACCAATCATGGAAAGGAACGCCCCCGGCACGCCATGCCCAGTACAGTCGATGGCTGCAATGGCAAACTTCCCTCTACCCGGCTCGTAGTAATCGTCCCCACTAAGAATTGGGGCAAACCAATAGTAATCACCACTAACCAAATCGCGGGGACGAAAGAAAATAAACGAATCCTCAAGAAAACCCACTAACGTATCTTGCGACGGCAAAAGTGCCTTTTGAATACCCTGCGCGTAGTTTATACTCTTGGTGATGTTCTCATTTTGCTTACGAATATGGTCGCGTTGGGCTCCAATCTCTCGGTTTTGACTTTCTAGTCGATTATTGGCACGCTGCTTGGATCGATACCCGTACAGCATAACTACCGCCAATATAATCAGTAGCAGCATTCCTCCGAGTATAGAGTATATTATCAGCTGTTGATTTTTCTGGACCGCTTCTTTCTCTTTAAGGGCCAACTCCTTAATAGCTTTCTCCTTGTTGAGAAGCCCAATTTCCAACTGCCGCTGGCGGCTCAAACGCTCTGCATTGCGCAGAGAATCTTCGGTAGCTTTTACAACAGAACCTAGAGAATCTTGGGCAGCAGCAGCAGTCAACTTCTGCAGGTCTAGTTCCAGCTGCTTCGCACGCTTTTCAATACGTTCTCGCTCGGTTTCGGCCATTGTTTTGCCTACCTTAGCTTCATACTCCTCTTTAACCGTTTTCGATTCAAAAAGTCGCTTATAGGTCAGATACTTTGCTTCATAATCCCTTGCCTTTGCAACCATACCACGAGCATCGTATGCAATACCCAGCAGACGACAAGCATTCGAAATTAAACGAGCATCATCAAGGTCAGTCGCAATAGAAAGTGCTTCTTCTAAAATTTTTATGGATTGTTCATGTCGTTTTTGAACAATATAAATATACCCAACATCAATCATCCCGGAGGAAATTTCCGTTCTGTTACCTAGTTTTTTACGGACAACAAGGCTTTTTTCAAAGGCATCTTGAGCAAGATCAATCTTATCAAGATCGGAATATATCAAACCAACATTCGAATATATGGCTTTAATGTCATTATAATTGCCAACTTTCTCGTTTTGAGGAACCGATTTGAGAAATAGTTCAGCAGCTTCTCGTAATAGTCCATTCTCCCAATATAAAAAAGCCACTTTACTAAGATACATTACCGCCTGTTGGTTATTACCAGCAGCAGTATATCGATTAGCCAACTCTAAATACTCCTCCACCTTATTCTGGAGTGGCTTTGAAAGCGACCGCAACTCCTGAGCATTAAGATTGGCATCAAATAAACAGACGAGATTGAGAATGATAAACCAAGCAATTAAAGATATCCGTTTAACCATAAAAATTCTAATGCCAAGTTGGGTAAGATTATACCTAATAATAAAATGTTGTCTAAAATTACAAAATTTTGCATAAATTTAACGCAAAATATAACTCTATGAACGCATCATTCATCAAAAGGATCATTTTTTTTGTTTTTTTTGCCATTATTACTGGCAACCATCTAATTGCTCAGGATTTTGAACTAGCTCCGGCCAAACTATTATACAGTGCAGAGCCAGGGGAAAACCAAAGCAAAACAATTTCAGTGAAAAACCATGGGAGTAAAAAACAATCCTTCCTTTTTGCAATTTACGACTATATACCCTCCGGAAATGGTGGGAAGAATGTTCTTCCACCAAACACAACGAAACGCACCTGCGCCAATTGGTTGAACATCAACCCTTCATTTTTCGATCTAAACCCTGGCGAAGAAAAGACAATTACCGTTACAATGATGGTTCCCTCGAACGAATATATGTCTGCGTGGTGTATGCTCTATGTTCAACCAGTTCAAGAACAAACCGCCGCCAATGTTGCCAAAGGAATTTCTGCAGGGATGAAACTTGCAGGTAGAATTGGAATAACCGTAAATCAAACGCCAAAATCGAATACTAATCAACAGGTTAAAATTTACAACCTCAAGGAAATACCTGCAACAAAACAAGGGACACTCACATTCTCAGGAGCCATTGATAATTTAGGCGAGTCCATTACCTCCTGCAAGACATTTATGCTGGTTACAAATCTTGAGACGCTCGAGGAGAAAAAATATAGTGAGATGGAACTTGAAACATTTCCAAAAAACACTAGAGAGGTTGTTTTCACTATTCCAGAACTATTGCCAAAGGGTATTTACTCCATCGCAGCGATTGTAGATTATGGCAGCAAAACTAGCCTTGAAGGAGCGGAAATACGCTACGAGGTAAAATAAAAGACTATGGCATATTTAACAAAACCCATACTCCTCCTTATTGGGGGAGTTTTTTTTACACATCTGGCCTCCGGTCAGCAGAGAAAGAAAACATACTACCCTTCTGGAAACATGAAGGAGCATTACGAGATAAAAGTTGTTGGCACCGACACCCTAAAATCTGGAAGATACTGCTACTTCTTTGAAAATGGGATAAAGATGCAGTGTGGCCAGTATACAGACAATATGCTCACCGGAACATGGGAAACCTTTTATGATAATGGCGAAATTAAAGCAGTATGGTCGTTTAATAAAAATAAAAAAGATGGACCATTCAGGATATATGGCCCGAACAAACTGTTACTTCAAACTGGCAACTACTCTACTGATTTACCGAACGGAGTCATAATAACCTACCGCGAAAATGGCATAAAACAGCACGAAAACGAATACAAAAGTGGCCTACAATCGGGCCGTCAACTCGATTTCGACGACAAGGGTGTTCTTCTAATTGACAGAGAAATGATCAATGGCATTGAGGAGGGGAACTACATGTCGAACTATCCCACCGGGGAAAAGAGGGAAATTGGCAAAAAAAAGAATGGGAGTTGGACCGACACGCTCTACACCTACTACTTGTCGGGGGGGCTTAAACGAAAGAGCCTTATGGTTGTGGGTCAAATTGAGGGTGAACTCTCAAGCTATTTAGAAAACGGAAACATCCAAGAATTATCACACTACTCAGCGGGCGAACTAGATGGATTATTCACAGAATTCTATGCATCAGGACTGATAAAAGAAATTGGAAATTACAGGAAAGGGATTAAGACAGGTTGCTGGCAAGCATTCTATTCCACTGGAAGTATTTTTTCAAAGGGCGATTTTATTGAAGGAAAATACGCGGGCTTATGGATTGTTTATAACCAAAATGGGCATTCCAAATCCGAAGGTTACTTTATTAATGGGGCAGAGAATGGTCATTGGCTCACATTTAATACAGATGGAAAGTTAGAAACAGCAGGAGATTACATCAATACGAAGCCGCACGGAATTTGGCGTGCATATGACCCGAGTGGCAGGCAGACAGAAACAGCCCTTTACTTTTTTGGAAAAATGAATTACGCCAGAAGAAAATTAAAGAAGGGCGATTCAACTGAATCGCCCTTCTTTAATTGAATATCATTACATCCTAGCTATCGATCCTTGCATATTTTGCATGCTTCTCGATAAACTCACGGCGAGGTGGAACTTCGTCACCCATAAGCATAGAGAAGATACGGTCGGCTTCGGCAGCACTCGAAATGGTAATTTGACGTAGTATTCTGTTTTCGGGGTTCATGGTAGTGTCCCAAAGTTGTTCGGCGTTCATCTCTCCAAGACCTTTATAACGTTGGATATGCACACTACCCTCTTTGCCTTTACCAAGCTCCTCAACATACTTCACGCGCTCCTCTTCATTCCAGCAGTAGCGCTCTTCCTTCCCTTTTTTAATAAGGTAAAGTGGCGGTGTGGCAATATAAAGGTGACCGTTCTGAATAATCTGATTCATGTAGCGGAAGAAGAAGGTCATAATAAGGGTATCGATGTGGCTTCCGTCCACGTCGGCATCGGTCATAATAATCACCTTGTGATAGCGAAGACCATCAACATTTAATGCTTTACTATCCTCATCGGTGCCAATATGAACACCTAATGCGGTGAATATATTCTTGATTTCTTCGTTCTCAAAGATCTTATGAACCATGGCTTTCTCTACGTTGAGAATTTTACCACGGAGAGGCATAATGGCTTGAAATTTCCGGTCACGGCCCTGTTTAGCCGTTCCACCTGCAGAATCTCCCTCGACAAAGAATATCTCGGAAGCAGCAGGATCCCTCTCGGAGCAGTCGGCAAGTTTACCGGGAAGTCCCGATCCGGAAAGTACAGACTTGCGCTGAACGAGCTCACGCGCCTTACGGGCAGCATGACGAGCAGTAGCAGCAAGAATAACCTTTTGAACAATAATTTTAGCATCACGAGGATTCTCCTCCAAGTAGTTGGTTAAGGCCATGCTTACGGCCTGATCCACTACAATTGAAACATCGGAGTTACCCAACTTGGTTTTAGTCTGACCCTCAAACTGAGGCTCGGCCACCTTAACCGAAATAATGGCAGTAAGTCCTTCACGGAAGTCATCGCCGTTGATCTCAAATTTTACCGCCTTAAGTAAACCACTATCCTCAGCATACTTTTTTAGGGTACGAGTAAGACCTCTACGAAAGCCGGTAAGGTGCGTTCCACCTTCAATAGTATTGATATTATTGACGTAGGAGTGAACGTTTTCGTTATAGCTGGTATTATACTGAATAGCCACCTCAACCGGAACACCATTCTTTTCGGTCTCAAAGGCGATTGGAATCTCAATCAACTTTTCACGAGTGGCATCCAGAAATTCAAGAAACTGAACTAAACCAGTTTCCGAATAAAACTCCTCTTTATGGAATACAGGGCCATCCTCTGTCTCTTCAATTTCGCGCCTATCGGTAAGGGTGAGTCGAATGCGCTTATTCAAGAATGCCAACTCTCGGAGACGAGAAGTTAGAATTTCAGAATTATACTCAAGCAAGTTGAATATAGTTGCATCGGGCTTAAATGTAATGGTAGTACCGGTTCTTGTGGTTTCGCCAACCACTACAACTCCGGTTTGAGGCTTACCCTCACTAAACTCTTGTCGATATATTTTACCATTGCGATGAATCTCTGCCACTAACTTAATAGAAAGTGCATTCACACAAGAAACACCAACTCCATGAAGACCGCCGGAAACCTTGTAGCTATCCTTGTTAAACTTTCCACCAGCGTGGAGTACGGTAAGAACCACCTCGAGTGCAGATTTCTGCTCCTTCTCATGCAAATCAACCGGAATACCCCGTCCGTCGTCAACAACGGTGATAGAGTTATCCTCATTGATAGTAACGTCGATGTTCTTGCAATAGCCACCCATTGCCTCGTCGATAGAGTTATCGACCACCTCGTAAACAAGATGGTGTAATCCACGAGAGCCAACGTCGCCAATATACATAGATGGGCGAACACGAACGGCCTCAAGTCCTTCAAGAACCTGAATACTGTCGGCAGAATAGCTGCCATTTGAAATATTTTCGGACGGCGTAATTACCTTGTCCATTTCGTTCTCGATACCACTCATTGAAAACTCACATTTACGCCCGTTTCATAAAATCAATGGGCTAATAACCAACAACTAATTTTTCAATACAACCCTCAAAGATAGCAAAATATTCGCTATCAGCAGAAGAGTTATACAACAGTGTGTGGAAACTTATCAACAGAAAGCGAACTAAAAAGAGAGCGTAATACCTGCTAAGGCATTAAACCCATATGTGGAGTAGCGATACCATTGGTAGTAACTTCCACCCGCTATATTGTTAAAATCGGTATACACTGTAAAATCCTTTGTAATCCTATACTCAAGACCCAAACTGAGATCGAGAATCGGATCCAACTTAACCGAAGTTACATCTCCAGGAACACCGCCATCGCCGGCATAAGCAAATCGCTCACCCACACCCACCAACGAAGCCTTGATGTAGATTTTATCCTTCAGGTTGAATAGTGAGGATACGGTAATCTCCCAAGATGGTTTTTGCCATGGCTTGGAAATTTTGTCAAGCGAATAGCGAGTCACCTCTCCACGACCGATAAGGCTAAATGTATGTGAAACACCTACCACAAGCTCACCACAGAAGTGGGTAACCTGAGCATTATCGTAAACTACCCCAAAAGTGCTAGGGTTGGTTGCAAAATTGTTCACAAAGAAGTAAAGACTATCGGAAAGCGAAAATGAACCGGCCACATTAAACGAGACAGAAGAGGAGAACTTGCCTTTCAGTCCACCCTCAAAGGAAAACTTATGGTTCGTATTTCGGACGTTTAATCCTGGCGTAGCATATGGATTCTCCTTTAGAATTTTCTCGTAACTATTAACCTCCAAATGGCCTCCAATATTGATATAGGGAATAAAGTAGTGTCCGATTACGTCGTAAGATATCTCACCCAAGGGATAAATGTAAACATCACTCTGTCCACCCCAACTGTTTGAAACAAAGTTAGCCCCTGCCTTTGCGCGCCAATCGGGTCCAAAAAGGCCAATCCATGGAGCCAACCTGAATACGGTGTTTGGCTCCTTGCTCAACTCACTGCTCTTGGAAATATGCATGATTTGTATTTCACCACCTACGCGTTCGGTTTGGAAAAACTGATTTCCGGAGAAAGAGATATCGAGATTATTCTCCGACATGGAAAACTTATCGCCAAAGTAAGTGTATCCTACCCTGCCCGTGTAATTTAAGTGAGTAGAATCGGTATAGAGCGAGTGCAACCCTAATTCAACCCCGAACCTGTTGGTGACCTGCTTCAAAGAATCATTCTCGATGCTTCCCACAAAAGTAGGATCGACGCCATAAAAGGTAGCCCGATTTCGGTTATAATCCATGCTTGCTTCAAAAGCAGAGTTCCCCAATATCTTTTTGCCGTTTAGTCCAAGAGCGCTTTCCGATTGCATCACCTTGCGCTTGCTTCCATTATCCAGCTTAATCCTGCCCGCCGAGGAGAAGTGCCTAACGTAGGCACCATAGTTAAGATCGGACTTGCGAACGCTTCCGTAATACGCTTCTAGAAGGGGCGACATAGTGGAACCCAACCCCAACTTCACAAAGAAGGGCGTGATGGCCGAAACCGGCTCGCCAATTAATTTGGCAGCAGGCATTGGAGAAACCTTAAATTGGGTATTGGTAACCTTCGAGAAGATAGCGTAAGATAGGTTTGGCATCAACTTTACGGTATCCGCAATTGAGGGAAGTAAATTTATTTTAAACGCGTCGGAGAGCACTGGATCATACGCCCTAACTACCTGAACTTCCTTATCAATATTGCCTTGGGCAAAAGAGGCAAAACTCATGATGGAAAGTATTGATGCTATATATATTCGTTTCATTCCTCTGCAAATTAACGTTAATTGTTTTTTACTGTCCCATCTTAATTTGATCCGACTCCGTAGTGGATGGTTCGAGCGATTGTTTCTCGCGTTTCACCAAATCAACCAGCATTGCGGAAGCAGTATCGATAATACCATCGGTACTGTTTGCATAGCCGTCAATTACACTTTGAAGCGTAGCCTTAGCTTGGAAAAGATCATTCTTTTGAACGTAGATCTGAGCAAGCAGAATAAAGCTCTTGGCCATCCAGTATTGATGAGGTGAATTTTTCTCAGCGAAGGAGAATACTTCCTGCTCAGCCTTATCGTATTTGGCTTGCATAAAGAGAATTTCAGCCATATGGAATTTAGATTCGGCTCCTTCCTTACTCTTAACGCTCGCGGCTACTGCCGAAAACTGGTCGAAAGCTTGATCGAGTCGATTCAGCGCCATCAGTGCTTGTGCCTTATTAAACCGTGCTTCCCGCACCATTTCTTCAGTAACTTTTTCGGTGGCGAGCAGCTTATCGGCGGCTACAACAATATTCTCATTCTTCTGTAACTTAACGGCACTCCTCAACATACCAACACGCGCCTCGAGTAAATTCTGTTTCAATTCGGCTTGGGATTCGAGTTGCTGATAAAAGTTAAGCGCATCGGTATACTTTTCGAGGGCGAACGACACTGAACCAGCACCAAGTAACGCTTGCTCCGAAAAAGGGCTACGAGGTTTACTGGCAACTGTCGAGAAGTAACCAAGGGCCTTCACATAGTCTGAGCTGCGCATTGCACAATCGCCGAGATAGAAATTGGCGTTTATTACAAATCCTCCATTGGGAAATTCATCCAAATACTTATTGAGACTAGCAGTAGATTTCTCGCAATCGCCACTCATATAAACTTTTTCGGCACCTAAATAAGTTAACGAGTCCCGCTCGGCTTGTCCAACAACTGCGAATGCACCAAGTTTATTGGTATATGCAAAGTATGCATCCGTTTGGTTGCGATCGACATATATATTTTTAATTCCTAGCAATGCGTTCTTTGCCTCGGGCGACCCAGGATACTCCTCAACAACCCGCTGATAGTATTCCAACGCCTTTGCATCATCATCGCTATTATAGCTCAGCAGCCCCATTTCCACAAGCGCCTTTACATAGTAACTGCTACCAGGATATTCTACAATTAGTTTTGAATAGTATTTTTGAGCGGCAACCTTATCCTGAAGCATGTTGCTGGTTCGGCCCAACTCATACAGGGCATCATCCACATAGGGTGATAAAGGAAACTTATCAACCAAAGAAATGAGCGACTCCCGCTTCTTTTCTGGTCGGTCGAGCAAACCAAGTGAGAAGCCACGTTGAAAGAGAGCATAGTCCGGGTCATACAATCCCGTTTCTAGCGATTTGTCGTAGTAATCGATTCCCAACCAGAAGCGGCGAAGCATAAAGTAAGAGTCACCGGTACGGTTATAGGCATCTCCCATAAACCGATCTTTTGCCTTAACTGCAAAGGCTAAGTATTTCCGAAACCAAACAATGGCATTCTCATAGTCTTTCAACTTGAAACATGCGTAGCCCATGCCGTAATGAGCCTGATTGAACTCTGGAAGCGAAAATGATCCAGGGCTGAGTACAAACTGGCTATAGTCGGAAGAGGCGTTAACATAATCGCCAAGTCGGTAGTATGCCTCACCTCGCCAATAGAGCGCTTGGGCAGCCAATGTTTTGTTGTAGGATTGATTCTCGAGCGATATGGAGAATTTCGCTATAGCCTCGCTAAAGTTCAAATTCTGAAAGAGTTCAAGACCTCTAAAGTAAGCCACTTTCTGAATGGCTTCATTTATGGTGGCATCCCGTTTTACAATTTTCAGCACTGCATCTAATGCACCAGTGTAGTTCTTGGTGTTGGTATAGGCAATGGCAAGGTAACGATAAGCCTCATCGGTGCGGGGCGTATTTGGATACTCCTTTATGTATGTATTCAGCGCATCGATAGCCTCGTTGAATGGCGAGTAAAAAAGATCGTAGGTGATCTTTGCAAAGTTGAAGAGCGCATCCTCGCGAATTGCAGGATCGAAGTTATTCTTGGCTGCAAGCGAAAAGGCCGCACGCGCTTTGCTTTTATCGCCTAGTTTTACATAGCAATCGGCAAGATGGTAGGCCGCATTTTGGCTTAGTGTGTCTTCGCCAGCGGTGGCCTTCTCGAGCAAAGGAGCGGCTTTAGCAAAATCGCCGGCCTTGTAGTAAACTATCCCCACAAGGTAACTGTCGTCGCGGCTGGGATTCTGAGTCCCGGCTAGGAACTTTTCGAGATAGGGCAAGGCTTCCGGAAACTGTTTGCTGCGGTAATAGGATTCACCAATAAAACGTGCCACACCAGGTGCTCGTTTTTCGGAGGCACCAGTCAAGACCTCAGGGCCATATTCTATCACCTTGCTGTAATTCTTCTGCAAAAAGTAGATTTCAACAATATAGTAAGGCACCATTGGGGCAAAAACTTCATCGTCCTTCAAACGTTCAAAACCCTTTAAAGCAGTAGCATAGTTTTGTTGTAGGTAGGCAATATGAGAGTAGTAGTAAGTTGCCGGCGAATTAAATTTATTGTCGGTATCCTTCACCTCGAAGAAAGACTTAGAGGCCCGCTCGTAGTTATTCAGAGAAAAGCAGGCGTAACCCAGTTTAAAGAAAAACTCAGCTCGATCCTCTTCGGTTAGACCATTATGATCAACTTTATCGAACCAAGTGATGGCGTCGGCATAGCGTTCTTGGCGATAGCGCAGCTTAGCCAGTTCAAAGTAAGCCTCATTTACCTTTTGATTCTCGGGAAAGTTGGTAATGAAGGAGGTGATTAAAAACTCGGCATCGTCATTAAAGAGCCTTACCGCACATAGGGCCTTGTAAAACTCCGAAAGAGCAAGTTTCTGCGTATTTTCACCGGCATACTCTTTCGATGACAAGATGAACTGCTTCTGAGCAGCAGCATATTTATCCTTGTTGAATAGTTCCAATGCCCGATTGTATAACTTATCGGGATGGGTATAACTAGCCGTTTGCTGTCCAAAAGTAGCCGAACCGGCAAGCAAGAGCATAAACAAGAAAACAATCTTCTTCCTGATGGCCATATAGAATTAGTTTTTTATGCAATTGAGTTTAAAAGTAGCAAAATGAAAGAAACAATCATCCTTTTTCTCTTAATAACTCACGGATGCAATTTTTATTTCTAATTTTAGCTCAACAAAAGTAGCAATCTCCTTTAATAAGGAACTATCATCAACAGAAAAACGCTTATGTCGCTAGACACAATTATCGAAATTAAGAGTGCCAACATCTTTCAAAACGAAAACCTCGTGCTTTCGGGGGTGAATCTTGCAGTAGATAAAGGCGAGTTTATATACCTAATCGGTAAGGTCGGAAGCGGCAAATCGAGTTTAGTAAAAACGATAAATGCGGAATTGCCGCTGAAGGAAGGCACCGGCGTAGTGGCCGGATTCGATCTTGTGAAAATCAAACGCAAGCAAATTCCGCTGTTGCGTCGTAAGATGGGAATCGTATTCCAAGATTTTCAACTACTCTCGGATCGATCCGTGTACGACAACCTGCTTTTTGTGCTTAAGGCTACCGGATGGAAGAATAAAGCCGAGATTAAGCAGCGCATTAGCGATGTGCTGGAAAAGGTAGGACTGCAATATAAAGACTACAAACTCCCTCACCAGCTCTCGGGTGGAGAGCAGCAACGGGTGGTTATAGCCCGAGCACTTTTGAATAACCCCGAGATAATACTAGCCGACGAACCTACGGGAAACCTTGATCCTGAAACTTCCGACGATATAATGAAGTTGCTGGTGGAGATCAGTAAGAGCGGCAGAGCCGTGATTATGGCAACCCACAACTATGGCCTTCTCAAAAAATTCCCTGCACGAACCATCAAATGTGAAAAAGGGCAACTCTGCGAAAGCGTTGCTGCCGCCGAGATTGATTTCGAGAGCCTAATGGAATAACCTCCGCTTAAGGCTTAAGGCCCAGCGTAACAGTAGTGGTAATTTTTGGCGAAAAATGTGTGGGTAACCGGTTGGTTGCGCCCCAAATCCTGCGTAAAACTTTGCTACCCCAGGAATCATTGAACCCTCAAAATCGAGCACCAGCGGTCGCTCTGAGTATTCGTTGATGTAGGTATCAATAAGCAGAAACATTCCTCTATTCTCAATTCCCTCATCGCTTGAGGAGGCAAGTAGGTATATGCTTTTGGCATGAGTATTAAGAAATAGAGCGGCGGCACACAGAGTATTGGTATTGGAGTAAGCCCCCATAATCACACCATGACCGCTGGAGACCAACTGCCGTGCAAGTCTATCCATAATCGAATTGGCCCGCTCGGACAAATCGGCCTTCAAGTGTGCATGGGTAAATGCCAAAAAGGTAGCAATATCGACCCCTTTTACCACCGAAACACCAAGGGCAATTGCCTTTGCCAAGTTCCGCTGAGTATTCTTTGAGTATTTCTGGTAGAGTTTCGTGTAGGGCTGCACCAAATCGACCTGATAGGTCTGCCGCCTATCCATCTCGAATCCTACAACAGACTTTGGATTAACATAGGTATTTAAGGAGATGTCAACCATTCGATACTTGGAAGGAATCGCCCCAAGAAACATTTGCACAAGTTTAGAGGAGGGAATCACTGTTGAAAAAAACCCAAGTTGTTGGGTAAAGAAAGGTTGATATAGATAACCAATCCCAACCTTCTTACCATGAGTCAGCGGCATCACAGCGCTGTAGTTGTCCATAACTAAACCATCCCAGCCCTCGCATACAACGTCCAAATACCAGGTATAACCATAGGCCATACCATTCACCGAATGGGTAATGCAAGCATCCCAACGCTTTCGATCAATCTGTGCATGGCGAATATAGGTGACGTTCATTTGCTACAACTTCAACTGCATTATGGAGTAAAAATAGCTATCCCATCCCAACCAAGGAGCCACACCGGAAACGATCTCGTTATGGAAAACAACACCAAACTCCCCACCAGTGTTTTGTTGGTTGCTATAAAGGGTCGAAAACTTTTCAACGGATAACGCCGGAGTATAGCGCAGCTGGTAGTTCAGCGCCGAATCCATCATTACAAACGGATGCAAAACGAGGGTCTCAGCACAGTTGTTTTGCACATCGAAGAAAGGGAATGGCCTTGAGGTGCCAGCACGATATCCCACCCTATCGGAAAACCCAATGGAATAATCGTGATTGATCCCCACCGCCACCAACACCCGAAACGATTCGGGGAAGCGAAAGCGCAGAAAATGGAATCGAGAAATCTCGGGCCGATGCCCCATGATTTTAACAAACCGCCCCACCTCCTCTTCCAGCAGAGCCAAGTTAAGCCCAGCCTCATAGGATGGATGAATCCCAACAGTTCCTTTTTCGGCTACATTGGCCATGGCAGCACGAATTGCTCTGCTTTTCCACGAAACGGGGCGATCGAACTTTGTTAGATTGCCTAAGTGAAAATACCACATCTGCTCCACCTTTGCGGCTGAAACCGCATTGGATATTTGAGTGTAAGTATTAAAAGAATCCTGCAAAAAGCCCAACGCAACCGCTGCGATCTTTGTAGCCTCCTTAAACTGGAAGTGAACAATTGCAGCGGCTATCTTTCCTGTCGTTCGAACAAAACCCTTCCCCTTATGTGCAAAGGCATTGTCGACATCGATATGAACTAACGGCTGTATTGGAGTTTGCCTAAGGGCCAGGTATGGATAAATCGCCTTTATTTCGGCAGCCAACCGAGCCATCCAGATATCTACAATTGGGATCTCGTATATTCCGTGCTTAACCGTGAATGAATCGGCGGAGGGAAACCGCCCATGCACATCGGGGGTAAACGGCAAATACTCCTCGTAGCGGCTAACCATATAAAAGACGGCAGCGAAGATATCGAATGGAAGCAATCCCGCCTGCTGCGGAAAGCAGACAAAATCGCGCCCTTCCCCCGTAGCAGCAACATCAATATGGAGAATATCATTGCGCTTTAAAAACCCGGATGGCTTAATCCACAGGTCACCGCCTACCAACTCCTCGGCATAACAGAACTTACTCTCGAGGGAGTCTTCAAACTGAAATTTACAGGCAGTAACCTTATACTCTATCCCTAACCACTGCCTAAACACCAAATCGAGGGTGTAGGTAGTCCGGGGAGATATTTCATCAAGGTAAACCAGCATGAACTAATCATTTAAAATAACACAGAGGCACGGAGAACACTGAGACTAAATAAAAAACTATAGAAAACAAAAATCTACATCAAGCAAAACAAGATTAGTATGAATACATCATCTCTGTGTCTCCATGGTTCCTTTTCTTTCAGTGGCTAATCTACCTAAATTTTATCACCGTTATACCCGAGCCACCCATTTGTAGCTGTTCATCGGCAAAGTGCGACACATCGGGAATGGTTTTCAGATAGCTGCGAATAAGCTCGCGAAGGATTCCGTTGCCCTTACCGTGCAGTATACGTCCGTCGGAGATATCGAGCATAACCGCCTCGTCGATATACTCCTGAACGGCCTGCATGGTAGCGTCGCCGCGCATGCCGCGCACATCGAGCGTGTTGGAGAAGTTCATCCGCATCTTCATGGTATCCACTCCATGCGAGGTCACTGGAGCCTTAGTTTCTTTCACTGCTTGCTTATACTCGTTATTGCTGATGCGCTCCACCTTCCCCTTATCGATGGTGGTGAGCATGCTTCCAAAAGCAACAATCACATTCTTTTCGGATGCTTCGTATACCTCGCCAATGGTATCGCGGCCAATGAGTCTTACCTTATCGCCCTTTTGCAGCGGGGCGTTGGGCACAATCTTCTCGGGTTCCAATATTTTTACAACACCGTCCGGCTTTTCGCTTTTTCGCTTCTGCCGAGCCTGCAGCTGCTCCATCTTTTTGGTTACCCACTCGTCGCTGCTGCTGTCGTCCGCCTCAACCTTGCTGCGCACCTCTTCCAACTCCTGTCGTGCCGTTTTGGTCTTCACCTTTTCGGCATTTGCCTCCTTTATGGTGCGAATGGTGTTTTCAATCTGTTTGTTTACCCCCGACAGTAAATCTTTGGCCTCCTGCTTGGCTTTATCCACCACAAGTTTTCGGTTCGATTGCAAATCCGACAACTCTGTTTCATACTTTTCGATAAGCTGCTCGAGGCGCTTTTCGGAATTCTTTACACCACTGCGCTTCTCCTCCCAGTAGCGCTTATCGCGCGAAATGGCGCGCAGCTGCTTCTCAAAATCGATATGCGAGGTTCCCGCCTTTTCGCGAGCGGCAGCAAGAACATCATCGGGCAAACCAATTTTATGCGCAATTTCAAAAGCAAACGAGCTACCCGGCTTTCCGGTTTCCAGCTGAAAGAGCGGTTGAATCTTCACCACGTCAAAGAGCATAGCACCATTTTGAATTCCGGTAATCTTACCGGCCATCAACTTTAGGTTGGTATAGTGGGTGGTGATTACGCCCCAACTCCCTTGCGCCGCAAGCTTCTCGAGAATAGATTCAGCAATTGCCCCGCCCAATGCAGGCTCGGTTCCTGTTCCAAACTCATCGATCAGGATAAGCGAATTGGGACTGGCGTAGCGAAGAAAAGCCTTCATGGCCATGAGGTGCGAGCTGTAGGTACTCAAATCGTTCTCCAAACTCTGCTCATCGCCAATATCCACCAGTAGATGCTGGAATATTCCCATCTCCGAGTTCTCCGACATGGGAACCAGAAAGCCGCACTGCAGCATGTACTGCAGCAAGCCCACCGTTTTCAAGCAAACCGATTTACCACCAGCGTTTGGTCCAGAAATAATGAGCAGCCTGTCTTTCGATGAAAGGGGTATATTTAGAGGAACAATAGGTTTCTTTTCGCGCTTAAGCACAATTTCGAGCAGCGGATGGCGGGCCTTGGTCCACTCCAGCTTGGGCCCCTGATTCAGTAGCGGCATAATTCCATCAATGCGAATGGCAAAAAGCCCTTTGGCACGAATAAAATCGATGGTGCTAAGAAACAGTGCGGCATCCAGCAATTCCGGAATATAGGGCCGCAGAAAGTTGGCCAGATCGGTGAGTATCTTTATCACCTCGCGACGTTCGGCAAACTCCAGCTCGCGCAGCTCGTTGTTGAGCTCCACCACCTCAACCGGCTCTATAAAGAAGGTCTTTCCGGTGGCCGACTCGCCCAGCACAAGCCCCTTGAGCTTGCGCTTATTGCCCGCAGGAATAGGAATTACCGCCCTACCCTCACGTATGGAGATGGTGGCATCCTCATCCACGTAGCCATCGGCCTGCGCCGCTTTTAGTATCGAGTGTAACCGTTTTGAGACCTGCGATTGTTTCTCGGAGATAGAACGGCGTATGCTTTGTAAATCGGGCGATGCATTGTCCTTAACCTTTCCGTGCTTGGTAACAATGGCATCGATCTTATCGACCATTACCGGCGAAAGCGAAACGGGCTGAGCCAGCTCTTTTAACCGTGGGTATTTTACGGCCTCCTCCCGTTTAAAGAAGAGTGCCA
The DNA here is from genome assembly GCF_900096565.1 of Williamwhitmania taraxaci. Taxonomy (NCBI): domain Bacteria; kingdom Pseudomonadati; phylum Bacteroidota; class Bacteroidia; order Bacteroidales; family Williamwhitmaniaceae; genus Williamwhitmania; species Williamwhitmania taraxaci. The sequence continues at coordinate 13,892 of NZ_FMYP01000023.1, read as the reverse complement.
AATCGCGCACCACTCCCAGCGCGTTGCGCAGTTTGAGCAGCTCCTCGGCCTCGAGGAAGGTGCCCTCAATCCGAATGCGCTTTACGAGATAGGCAAAATCGGAAAACCCGCTTCCCGGAAATGAATTCTCCATGTTGATGATGGTCTTCATTTCGTTGGTGAGCACAAGATTCTCCTCTACCTCCGCAAAGGTGCTGGAAAACTTCACCTCCGCAAGAATTTCACGTCCACCCTCGGTGGCACATAGCTCCGAAATTATGGTTCGGATTTTCTCGAAACCTAACTTACTCTCAAAACTGCTGGGAAATATCACTGTTATTCGGTTTACTGTTGTGGGGCAAAGGTAACAAGAAGAAGTTAGAAGAAGTAAAAGGAGTTAAAAGAAGTTAGAGGAAGATAATTCGACAACTCTTTTTAAAACCACAGTTACACCATTGCGACAATGCAGCCGTGAAAATTACAGCGAAGAGCAAAAGAGGTAAAGGGTAAAAGTTAAAAGAGGGCAATGTTCATATCCAAGAGCACAAATCCTGTAGGGATTTAATTTGAACCGAGCGAAGTGAGTTCGCCGAAGGCAATAGCCCCAAATGCAATGCGGGGTTAGGTGGGCAGGTGTAGCAGCAACCACGGAGTGGTTGAACGTTGTTGGCACATGTGCAATGTTAATTCAACCCCTATCGGGGTTGGCGTTTCGGGAGGATCCACCACCACAGGTTTCACCTGTGGCTATTCACATTCAAGCCCTACGGGCTTGGCCCACGAGAGAGTGCAAAAGGGCGGCAGAACCCCGACAGAGAGGCAAACCGGAAGTGGTTGGAGCTTCTGACTGCTATCAGAGAGGCAAACCACTATCAGCTCAGGCTTCTGACTCCTATCAGAGAGGCAAACCACTAGCGGTTGGGGCTTCTGACTGCTATCAGAAAGGCAAACCACTATCGGTTCAGGGTTCTGACGGCCGACAGAGAGGCAAACCACCCTCGGTTAAGGCTTCCGACACCTATCAGAATGGCAAACTACTATCGGTTCATGGTTCTGGCGACCGACAGAGAAACAAACCACCATCGGTTCAAGCTTCCGACACGTGTCAGAGAGGCAAACTACTAGTCGTTGGGGCTTCTGACACCTGTCAGAGAGACAAACCACTATCGGTTCATGGTTCTGGCGACCGACAGAGAGGCAATCCACTATCGGTTCATGGTTCTGGCGGCCGACGGAAAGACGATCGCCCCTCAAACAAAAATATTTGTCCGGATAAAATATTTGACAAAAATACTGGAATTGAATTCCATAATGTTGTAAATTTATCAGCAAACCACTAAACGACACCCCCATGACAAAGCAGAAGCGAGGGGCTGCAGTTGCCCCAAAAGTGCTAGAAGCACAGCACAGGAATGAGACCACTAGGCGGTTCAAAGCATTTATAGAAGAGTTGTCGAGCCCCGAAATTGCATCGCTCTTCACGCCGCGTAACTACGAACTGCTCTACACCTACAAGCGTTCGGGAATAAAGATTCACCCCGCCGTCGACAGCGAATTCAGGAGCAGCGAGCTTAAGATCATGAAGAACCTGTTCGCTGCATACCTCAAAAATCAGACGCAGGACTTATTCCCAGGCTTGCCTAACACCAACCTGCACGATGCGCTCACGCTTGGCGTTCCGCTGCTGGTGTTCCTAGTCGATGCCTACAACAAAGAATCGCCGATAGCCGACCGTCTCAGGGCACACTTTGGCCCCGTCACAGATGTGGCGGACGCTTACACGTCCCTTGGCGAGAGGATTCAATTCTTAATGTACGTCTTTGGGATAATGTTCAGCACCTACGAGAACGGACTAATATACGCTTGCAACGACGAGAATAGCAAAGCTTCAATACTACTGAACAGCGTTGTTGTCAAGCGGCACCTGCCGGAAAAGCGCACCTTTAAGGTTGAAGGTTACGGGCGGGAAGCTTACCGCGTAGCGTGGTTCGACCTCGATGAGCCCCTAAAAAAGTTGCGCTACATAGAGCTCAGCCAAGCTCAGCTCGGCATTCCCAATGCCAGTCCCAACGTACCGCTTAAGGTTTACATTCAGAAGCACGCCCTCCAGCGCATAACGGACAGGCTCGACAGCATAAAACTCACCACGTTGCAGCTCCCCCTGTTTGACTCCATCAACGAGCCCATAGCCCACATCGTAAAGCCGGGAAAGTTTCTATTGGAAATGCGGCTAAACAAAGTAAAAGTGGGCTACTTTGTGGCCACCGTGGAAGGCAACGCATTACTCATCCGCACCTTCCTCTTCATAACCAACAACGGCACCCCCGAAGGGCATCGTCTAAAGGAGCAAACTGGGCTCCAAATGCTCGACAAAAAATACTTGGCCATAGATAAGCTCAGCTCCTTTGTGGCAAGAGAGGTTGCCGAGAATGCCGAAATACGTGCGATTTTCGAAAAGGCAGACTGCGGTTACCTCTTCGACAAGGAACTCCAAACCTATACGGCTATTGAATTTTCCAACCGGCACACCCCTGCCGTGAAGCTGCCAGCCTACATTGCTAACCACAACCTTGAGGCGGAATGGGCGGAAATGCCCACAGTGTAAACGCAAAAATCCATTGCATAAACCCGAATACCCCATGACAAAGCAGAAGCGAGGGGCAGCAGTTGCCCCGAAAGTGCAAGAAGCACAGCAACGCAACGAGATGAACAGACGGTTTAAGACCTTCATTGCAGAACAGTCAAGCCCTGAAATAGCAGAGCAGCTTACGCCATTCGAATACGAATTGATCTACTACTGCAAAACGGGAGGGGTAAAAATAGTTCCAACCAGCAGCAGCAGCAACCATTTCACTAAGGAAGAGCTTGAAGATATAAAGCGTTACATTATTTATCTTCTAAAGGACAAGCAATGCACAATGTTTCACGGCAAACCCAAGGTATCTCTTTACGATATACTAACCCTGGGCATACCGTTCCTCCAATTCCTTAAAATCAATTATGAGGAACCGGACAAAAACACACCGATGCTTGAGGCTGTATTTGGACCAATGAAGGTGATCGAAAAACAATTTCAAGATTACATAATCGCCTTCTACCAAGTCAGCTATACCGTTGGTGCAATCTGGAGCCGCTACGAGCGAGGGTTCTGCTACATCTACCCGGACAAAGTTTACACCGGTGAACACAAAATCAGGACGCTTGCATTCATAGCTAGCCGCCATAATTCGGAAACACGCAAGTTCAAGATTGATGGGCATAGCCGCGAAGCTATGCGCGTAGCGTGGTTCCACTTCAACGACCCAATCAAACACCTAAAATACCATGATCTTACCCCAGCGGAACTAGGAATAGAACACCCGCAGCAGGATAAACTGCTGCAAGTTTACATCCAAAAGCATGCCATTCACCGCATAAATGAACGGCTGGACAGTATACGCCAGGGAGGGGCAACCGGCAGTATATTTTTATCGCTCGAAAAACCTGAAACTATAGTAATCAGGAAAAATCAAATACTCATAGCGCTAAGGTATAACAGTGTTAAGGTAGGCTACTTTGTGGCTACCGTGGAAGACGATGCCCTGCTCCTCCGCACATTCCTGTTCATTACCAGCAATGGCACCCCAGAAGGTAATTTGCTCAAGCAGCTTACCGGACTTCAAATGCTCGACAAGAAATACCTCGCCATCGACAAGCTAAGCTCCTTCGTTGCAAAAGAGGTGACGGAGAATACCCAAATACGTGAAATTTTTGACAAGGTAGGCTGTGGCGAACTCTTCGACGAAAAAATCTACAACTATTGCGAACAGGAATTCCTGAGCAAACACACTCCAGCAGTGAAGTTACCCTCGTACATCACTAACGATGCGACAGAGGTGCCTCGGCAGGAAGAGGAAAAACCAACCGACTATGAAGTTAAGACGGAAACCCTCGAAAAAGTATCGCTAAAGCAGCGAACAGAACAGGCGCCTTGCGAACAATAATAAAGCAAGTAATGAAAGGCGAATAGTAAAACTGGTAGCTAACACTAGTCGTCCGAGAACTGCACCAGCATTTCACGGTAGGCCGAGAGGATTTTCGATTTGGAAACAAACCCTACGTAAAGGCCATCCTCTACAACGGGAAGATTCCACGCACCAGAGTCTTCAAACTTTTTTAGCACACTCTCCATAGGTTCCAGAAGCGAAACACTGGCGGGTGCAAAACTCATAAAGTCCTTCACGTAAGAGGTCTCGTAACTGTCGGACCGAAACATTACCGTGCGAATATCATCAAGCAGGACAATCCCAAGAAAAATACCTTTATCATCGACCACGGGAAAGAGGTTGCGGCGCGATCGAGATACCGACTTCACCAGTTGACCTAAGGTATCGGTGGGTGTTACGGTAGTGAAATCGCGTTCAATAACCGAATCGAGCTTAAGCAAAGTAAGCAAAGCCTTATCCTTATGATGCGTAATCAGGTCGCCCGATTGAGCCAACCGCTTTGTGTAGAGGGAGTGGGGTTCAAAGTAGATAATAGTAAGGTAGGCTGCTGTAGCGGTAATGGCCAATGGCGGAAAGAGAGTATAACCACCCGTAATCTCGGCAATGAGAAAGATAGCGGTGAGCGGTGCATGCATCACCCCCGACATTATACCAGCCATGCCCACCATAGCAAAATTCACTGGCGACACTTGTATCCAGCCGGTAGCATTGATAATAGTGGCCACCAGGTAGCCTGCCACACCGCCCATAAAAAGTGAAGGTGCAAAGATTCCACCCACCCCACCAGCACCGTTGGTAAATGCCATGGCGAGCACCTTTAGGAACAGAACCAGCGAAAGAAATATTATGGTAACGATAACGCTACCGCGATAGGCATAAAAATAGGTATTGGCAAACACATCGCTGGCGTGGCCATTGAAAAACGCCTCCAATGTTTCGTAGCCTTCGCCATAGAGCGGAGGAAAGAGAAAAATGAGCAAGCCAAGGGAAATTCCACCTATAAGAAGTTTCTTCCACCACACATCAATCCGGGACAATCGCTGCTCAATTCGGAGAGTTGTTTCGGTAAAGTAGTAAGAAATAAGACCACAGAACAACCCCAAAATAAGGTAAAAAGGAACGTTACTCATCCGAAAAGGCTCCAGCAAGTTTTCGGCAAACGGCACCTGGCTACCCATAAGAAAGTTGGAAACAAAGGTTGCCGTTACTGCGGAGATAAGCAATGGAACGATAGATGCCATAGTAAGATCGAGCATCAATATCTCCAAGGTAAATAGAATACCCGCTACGGGAGCCTTGAAAATTCCAGCTACTGCCCCTGCAGCACCGCACCCTAGCAAAAGCGTAATCCTCTTATAATCGAGGCCAAGCCATTGCCCCACCTGCGATCCCAGTGAAGCACCCGTAAGCACAATGGGTGCCTCGGCTCCTACCGATCCACCAAACCCGATGGTGAGAGAGGATGCAATCATAGACGAGTAGGTGTTGTGTCGCTTTAATCGCGATTCACGCCTCGAAATGGCATAAAGCACCCGGGTTATTCCATGGGAAATATTATCCTTTACATAGTAGCGAACAAAGAGAACCGTAAGAAAGATACCCAACATAGGATATGCTAGGTAGAGATAACTTTCGCTCTCCACCGGAAACCAGCTGGTAAGGAAAAATTTTACAAAATGAATCAACTGTTTAAGAACCACAGCAGCCAATCCACTCATGATACCTACTGCAAAACTGAGAATTATAATTAGCCGTTTGGGCGGCATGGCACGCAACCAGAATAGCAACCGAAAAAGAAAAGACTTCGTGTTAAAGGTATACTTCATTTGAAAAGATTATCAGATGGCCAAAGTTAAAACGAATTATTCAGAAAAGAGAGGATATACCCAGTAAGTCGAAAAGAACAATGTGAATAAGAATATGCTTACGGTGTAATAGTTGTTGTTTGTGGGCTTAAAATTGATAAGACAAAAACACTCACTGGAGAATCTCTGGCAAGTTTTGCAAAAAGGTGAGGCTTAAGCGTAGCGTTTAAAAACAATTGCAGTTAGGATATGCGCAAACGGTTACACGCAAGAATAAAACTCAACAAGTTTACACTCCCCATCCCACCCTTAAAAAGATACCGATTACGTTGTTCCAAAGGATACGCCAACACCTGATAACAGTCTAAATACAATATCTCCTTGAATTCCTGCTGAAAAGTCATCTTGAGTGACTATTTTTGTAGTTCGATTATTTTAAAACTATGGAAAACAATAGGATTTGCACACTTTTCAACATACAGTATCCAATTATACAGGGTGGTATGGTTTGGTGCAGTGGATGGCGGTTAGCCGCAGCCGTTAGCAATTCAGGTGGGCTTGGCCTACTGGGTGCTGGTTCCATGCACCCCGATACCTTCCGCGAACACGTGCAGAAAGCAAAAGCAGCCACCACCAAGCCATTTGGAGTTAACCTGCCCTTACTATACCCCCAAATCGACCAGCTCATCGACATTATAATTGAGGAAGAGGTGAAAATCGTTTTCACTTCGGCAGGGAATCCAAAAACGCATACCTCACGATTAAAAAGCCATGGCATTACCGTGGTTCACGTGGTCTCGAGCGCTAAGTTTGCCAAAAAAGCAGAGGACGCAGGCGTTGATGCCATTGTTGCCGAAGGGTTTGAAGCGGGCGGACACAATGGACGCGAAGAAACCACCACCCTAACCCTAATTCCATCGGTAAGAAAAGCCACCACGCTTCCCCTTATGGCTGCCGGGGGAATTGGAAGCGGCCAAGCAATGCTTGCCGCATTGGTTCTGGGTGCCGATGGAGTCCAAATTGGCTCAGCCTTTGCAATTGCCGAAGAATCTTCGGCACACCAAAACTTCAAGGAAAAAGTAATTTCCATGGAAGAGGGCGACACCATGCTATGCCTAAAAAAAATAGCACCGGTAAGATTGGTAAAGAATCCACTTTACGATAAAATTGCTGAAGCCGAACAGCGAGGAGCATCGCCAGAGGAGCTAAAAGAGATTCTTGGAAAAGGGCGAGCAAAAAAAGGTATCTTTGAGGGAGAGTTAATCGAAGGAGAACTGGAGATTGGCCAAGTAGCATCATTGCTGGGCGGAGTAAAACCAGTAAGTGCAATCTTTAACGACTTGCTCCGTGAATATCAAATTGCATTAATTGAGGTTGCAACCAACCCAACCTACCACTTTACGCTTTAACCAATGATAAAATACGAGAGACAAGTATTGCCAAACGGGTTAACGGTGCTGGCACATCACGACGAATCATCACCGTTGGTTGCATTCAACATTGTGTACAACGTTGGCTCAAAAAATGAAGATCCCGACAAGACTGGATTTGCCCACCTATTTGAACACTTAATGTTTGGTGGCTCAGTTAACATTCCATCCTACGACGAGCCCATTCAAATGGCTGGAGGCGAGAACAACGCCTTTACCAACAACGATATTACCAACTACTACATAACCCTACCAAAGGAGAATATCGAAACGGCCTTCTGGCTCGAGTCAGATAGGATGCTCAGCTTAGCCTTCTCGAAAAAAAGTCTGGAAGTGCAGCGCAACGTAGTAATTGAAGAGTTCAACCAACGCTACCTAAATCAACCCTACGGCGACGTGTGGCTGTTGCTACGTCCATTAGGATACAAGCACCACCCTTACCAATGGGCAACTATTGGCAAGTCGATCGATCACATTAAGGAGGCAACGCTCACCGATGTTAAAGATTTCTTTTTCGCCCACTACGGCCCAAACAACGCCATTCTTTCGGTTGCAGGAAATATTAACCCTGCGGAAGTATTTGAACTGGCCACTAAATGGTTTGGCCCAATAGAGCAGAGGAAACTCTCCAATAAAACCATTACCCCCGAACCGGAACAGACAGAAGAGAGACGTTTAACGGTTTACCGAAAGGTTCCATATCCATCGCTCTACATGGCCTTCGTTATGCCCGGCCGGCATAGCCCCGACTATCATACCACCGATTTAATCTCCGATATACTTTCCAATGGAAAGTCATCAAGGCTCTACCGCAAGCTAGTTCAAGAAGAGCAACGATTTTCGGAGTTAAACGTTTTTATCACCGGCGATATCGAACCGGGATTGCTGGTTGTAACCGGAAGGCCGGCCGAAGGTGTAACCATGGAAGATGCGGAAGAACTTCTATGGAAAGAGTTAGAGGGAATGAAAGAGAATCCTCCCGTGGAATATGAGTTGGAAAAGGTAAAAAATCGATTCGAATCAACGGTAATGTTCTCGGAAGTAGGCATCCTCTCCAAAGCGATGAACCTGGGATTCTACGAACTCTTGGGCGACGCCAACCTTATAAACAAGGAGATGGAGAATTACCGTAAGATAACCATCGACGACATTTGCCGCGTTTCAAAAAGCCTGTTCATTCGAACAAGATGCTCAACACTACACTATTTACCCGAACCAGCTACAACCAACCACCATGCTTAACCGAAAAATAGCCCCTATATCCTCCCTTCCCGAATCGCTCGATATACTCGGAAGCCAAACCCATTTGCTCTCAAACGGAGTTAAGGTTCAAATGGTGGAAGGTGGAACACAAGAGGTTTTGCGCATCACCTTTCTCTTTAATGCAGGAACACGCTACCAAGCAAAACCATTGGTAGCCGCAACCACGCTAGGAATGCTAACAGAGGGAACTAAGAGTTACACGGGAACCGACCTTGCCGAGCAACTTGAATATCACGGAGCCTATACCGACCAAGGACTCGACCGCGACAAAGCAGGTATCTCGTTATACTGCTTAAGCAAGTATGCTTCGAAGTTGCTCCCTCTGCTCCAAGAAATAATCCTATACCCTACCTTCCCCTCAAAGGAGTTCGAGAACATTAAGCTCAAAAAGAAGCAACAGCTCACCATCGAAAGAAAGAAAGTAGCCTACGTAGCCCGGGAGCAACACCAGGCAATGCTCTTTGGCGACAAGCACCCTTACGGCAGCTATGCCACCCCCGAAAGTTATGATAAGCTACATCTCGAAGATCTTGTGACCTATCATCGCGACTTTTACTGTCCCGAGGAGTGCCTGATTATTATTGCAGGCAACGGCTGCATTAACACGCTACCCTTGCTGGAACAATATTTCGGGAACGAAGCATGGAAAAAGAGCGAAGCAAAGATCCCAAAACGGTTTCCAATACCGTCAACTGCCTCCGAAAAGGAGTTAACCTTTACGAAGGAGGATGCCGTTCAATCGGCCATTCGAGTTGGAAAAATTGCAATAACACAAACCCATCCCGATTTTGTTAAGTTAAGCGTGCTCGTTACCATTCTTGGTGGTTACTTTGGCTCGCGACTGATGAAGAATATTCGGGAAGATAAAGGCTACACCTATGGCATTCATGCAAGCCTTGTTCCATTTAAGGAGGCAGGAATTATCGTAATTAGCACCGAAGTAGGGAAACAATATCAAGAAGAAACCGTTAAGGAAATTATGCTGGAGATAGAACGCTTATCGACAGAGTTAATTTCGGAAGAAGAGTTGGAATTGGTGATTAACTACATAACCGGAGAACTAATCCGAAGCGTAGATGGGCCAATAGCCATTTCTGAAATACTGGAGAGTTTGAGCGTATTTAATCAAGATTTCAGCTATCTTTCAGATGCGTATAAAGAAACCAATAGGATTACTTCCAAGGAGCTTCAGAACCTTGCCAAGCAATACCTTCGTGTTGATGATATGAAAGTATGTATAGTTGGATAGATACCATGAAAATTACTCCAAAAATGTCAGGTAATAAAGCGCTGCAATACCTGCTGCTTACAGCATTGGTTGCTTGTTTCACCTCCGGATTGCTTGCCCAAACCAGAGTCGTAGACCCAATATCAGACCCGCCGATATTCAAAGTAATTAGTCCTGATATTAACAGCGGAAAAATAACGCTACGCTGGGACAGAAGCCCCAGTCCCGACTCGCTTATTAAAGGCTACATCATATATCGACTTGAAAAAGACAACCTCGGTCAAATATCCACTATAAAAATTGACTCGGTTGATGCAAGCACATTTATCTACACCGATATTAGTGCCACAGTCAATTCAAATGCGAAGCAGGTGAGTTACAGGCTAGCCACCAAGGGAAAACTAATCCCAAGTAGACTTACCGATCCTCACAAAACAATGTGGGCCACCGCCAAATACGACAGCTGTAAGGCCACGCTAAAGATTTCATGGACGCGTTATGTTGGATGGGGGAATAGGGTTAAACGATATCACATCTACTCTTCAATTGGAAATCAAACCTTTGACTCTGGAGCATTAGTTAAAATTGGAACGGTAACAGGTACGGACACTATCTATTCGCTACCAAACATTACCGAAAACGAACACTACCATTTTGCCATTCTAGCGGTGAAAGATGACGCGGATAGCACCTCTTCATGGTCTAATCACATCTACAAGAACACCCTGATGCCCATTGCTCCGGCTACCATGGGTTTCGATTCGCTAGTTAGCTCCCAGAATGCTGTTCGCTTGCGTTATCGTATCGATAATCAAACAGGAACTGACAACTTCGAGATATTCCGAAGCGATAACATTTTTAGCATTTTTAACTCCATCCACCCTTTTACCGATAAGACGGAAACTGAGTTTGCCGATAATGGCCTTGTAAGAGGCAGAACATACTTTTACTACATTATTGCAAAAAACAAGTGCAACAACATCGTTGCAAGATCGGATACAGCGCAGAGTTTAATCGTCAACGTTCAAAATGCAGGAGAAACAAACAACTTGGTTTGGCAGGAATACCCACTTTTTGGCGGATCGGTAACCTATTCGGTATGGCGCAAGACATCCATCGATCCCTCCTTCATGCAAATAGCAACCAATATTACTGAAGCAACCTATACCGATGACGTCTCCTCCCTATTTGGGAAAAATGTATCACCAGAAGTATGCTATCGAATTGAAGCAGAATGGATAAAAGGAAATTATAAAACGGTAAGCCAATCGCAGGTAAGTTGCATCTCCATTGTTCCTGATATCGTTATGCCCAACGCAATCGATCCTTTAAGCGAGATGGTAAACCCAGGAACAAACAAGCGTAGAAACCGGTTTGAACCAATTACGGGGTTTGTAGTTGACTTTTCACTTCAAGTTTTCGACCGAAATGGCCGAGTATTGTATGACGGCTCTACTGGTTGGGATGGAAGAATAAACCAAGGTGAATTCGTAAAACCCGGATCGTATATCTATGTGCTAAAGGTGACGCTCCCCAGCGGAAAAGTCTTGGAGAAATCGGGGACTGTAAACGTTCTTTACACAAAAATGTAGAATTGAAAGATGAGATTGATGAATATGCAAGACTATGAGCCTAAAGGTTGAGGAAGATAATACCCTACAAACAGAAAGCGAACGGAGACAAATCCTGGAGAAGTTCGACGACTTAGTAAAGTCATGCATTCGCTGTAACTCCGAAGAAGATCTAAAGCTCATAACCAAGGCATTTAATCTTGCAAATGAAGCGCACAAGGGTGTTCGCAGAAAATCGGGAGAACCCTATATATTCCATCCTATTGCAGTAGCAAAAATCTGTGCCCAAGAAATAGGGCTTGGGGCTAAATCAATCGCAGTTGGACTGCTGCACGATGTAGTGGAAGACACGGAATATACCGTGGAGGATATGCGCAATCTTTTTGGAGAGAAAATCGCATCCCTTATCGACGGACTAACCAAGATGGAAGGCGTTTTCGACAAGAACTCCTCCCTTCAGGCTGAAAATTTCCGAAAAATGTTGCTAACCCTCACCGATGATGTTCGGGTGATGCTCATTAAACTCGCCGACCGCCTTCATAACCTCCGAACCTTGGAATCCATGCCAAGGCATAAGCAAATAAAAATTGCCAACGAAACAATTTACCTCTATGCACCGCTAGCCCATCGATTGGGACTATACTCTATAAAAAGCGAACTGGAGGATTTAAGTCTAAAATTCAGGTTTCCGGAGGTATACGACGATATAAAGAACAAAATTTCTGAAACCGAAAAGAGCAGAATTCAGTTCATCACTAAATTTTCGCTTCCTATCATTCAGAAACTCGAGGAGAACAATATCGAATTCGAGATAAGTGGACGCCCCAAGAGCATTTATTCCGTTTGGAAAAAAATGCAGACCAAAAATGTCACCTTCGAAGAGATATACGATCTCTTTGCCATTCGAATAATTTTCGAACCCTACCCAGCCATCCCAGAAAAAACACAGTGCTGGCACATCTACTCCATCATTACCGATATTTACAAGCCAAAACCCGACAGGCTTCGTGACTGGGTAAGTACTCCCAAAGCCAACGGATACGAGGCACTGCACTTAACCGTAATGGGACCCGGCGGTGCATGGGTAGAGGTACAAGTTCGGTCGCGTAGAATGGACGATATTGCAGAACGAGGATTTGCTGCGCATTGGAAATACAAGGAAAATGTCTCTGCCGAATCGGAAATTGATAAATGGATTCATCGAATTAAAGAGACACTCTCCAATCCACAGTCGGATGCGATGGAGTTTCTTGATGAGTTTAAGTTAAACCTGTTTGCCTCCGAGATTTACGTATTTACCCCCAAAGGCGATACAAAAACCCTTCCTGCAGGTGCAACAGCTCTTGACTTTGCTTATGAAATCCACTCTGGCATTGGCAATAAAGCAATTGGGGCTAAGGTAAACCATAAACTAGCCCCGCTGAACCAAACACTACAAAGTGGTGATCAAATTGAGATAATAACAGCTGAAGCCCAGCGGCCTCAGCGCGAGTGGCTCGAATTTGTTGCAACAGCAAAGGCCAAGCAAACAATAAAAAATGCGCTTAAAGCCGAGACGAAAAACAGAGTTAGCATCGGCAAGCAAATTCTTGAAGAAGAACTCCGCGAAAACGGAGTTAAACCAAGTTCGCGTGTCTTTCGCAAGCTGCTTCCTGCTTACGAATGCCTTTCGAAAGATGAACTTTACAGCAAGTTGGGAGCCGGTCTTATCACGCTCGAAAACCTCAATAAAATCCTCAAAAAGAACACTCAAAATAAATGGATTCACTACTGGGGCTTACAATTCCTCGCCACACCACGTAAACGTAAGCCCGCTGAAGAACCAACTACCACCACCGAAGTAATCGACAAAAGAAAGCCATTCCTGCTCAAAGAAAACGCCGACGAAAAGGCTTTAGATTACCGAATTGGTCAATGCTGTAACCCAATTCCTGGCGATGATGTAATCGGTTTTCTCGACAAGGACGGCAAGGTTACCGTTCATAAAACCAAATGCCAAGAAGTGATACGCCTCTCATCCCAATTTGGAGACAAGATGGTCACTGTGAAATGGACTACCCATAAAATACTGTCCTTCCTCACGAGCGTAAGCATTCGGGGCATCGATAGAATTGGGATAGTTTCCGAGTTAACAAAAGTAATTTCGGAGGAACTAAACGTCAACATACGAAAACTCCACATCGATAGTCATGATGGAATATTCGAAGGTGTAATTGGTCTTTACGTATACAGTGCCAACGACCTAAACAATCTCATTATGAACGTAATGAAAATTAAAGGAATTGATTCGGTAGGCTCTATTCAGTGATAATGTTGTTGCAAAAATTTGCTTATCTTAGTGGAAAGTCTCTATGATATGACAATAATTGAACAAATCCGAGAACTCGCAAAACAGTTGACAGAACAAGAGCGCGTTACGGTAATGCGGGAGCTGAAAAATACGGATGCATCACTTACGGCTCAGCTGGGGGAGGCGAAAGTCTGCCCCCACTGCTCGAGCAGCATGATCATTAAGCACAGCATGTTCAATGGGAGGCAGCGCTCCAAGTGCAAAACGTGCGGCAAGACCTTTACTATGCTTACCGGAACGCCCATACACGGGTTGAAAAAGGTTTCACTTTGGCAGGATT